>DAORIL010000067.1:0-15983 GCA_035438525.1 Pyrinomonadaceae bacterium | reverse complement strand
TAACGGATAACATTAATATTCCAAAAATTGTTTTTCTCATTTTCGTATCTCCTGTTTTTAATTGATTGATTTGTTCATATAAATAAAACTGATGATTCCTGCCAAAATGACAACGCTGACGATGAGAAATAAAACTACTCCAACAAAAAGTCCGATAATCGTTCCGATTTTCATATAAATTCTCCGTTTTTGGATAACTTTGTAATTTAAAGAATTTTTGTTGGCGAATTATAAATTTTGGCTTTTCCTCATTTAACCTTTCGGGTTAAAATTTCGCTCAACAGTTTTCTTGATGACGGTGATTTTCCCGTCCACGCTTTCAACATTGCTGTAAAGTCCGGTGAACAATCGTCCACAAACGGTGATTTCTTTCAATTTTTTTGGTGACTTTTGGTGACTTTTAGCTAATCTATTGGCACAAAAGAAGTTATGCAGGATATAAAAGTTCGTTTTTTTGAGTTCGGAGAATTTCGGTTGGATGCCCGAAGGCGAATATTATTGAAAAATAATGAGCCCATTCAAGTGCAAAATCGCCATTTCGAACTTCTTTTAGTGCTGATCGAAAACGCCGGACAGATTTTGTCGCAGGATGAATTGATTGATAAAGTTTGGGATGGAGCATTTATTGAACAATCGAATCTCAAGAAAGGAATTTCGGCACTTCGGCACATTTTGGGGGAATCGCCGAATGATAGCGAATTTATTAGAACAATTCCACGGAAAGGCTACAGTTTTGTGGCATCAGTTCGTAACCTGACTGATGAAGAAATTTCAACAACTCCTCATCCTGAAAATCAAGATACCAATGCTCAAACCGCAATCAAAAATATTTCTGCTAAACCGTTTTTTAACCCAAAATATTTGTTTTTATTTATTTTGATTCTAATTATTTTTGGTGTTTTTTTTAGCTGGCGTTTTTTTCGCCCCAATTCTGCGACCATTGATTTTAGCCGAATGCAGATCGAACCGTTGACCAGTTTGGGAAATGTGGGTGGGAGTAAAATTTCGCCCAATGGTGAATATATTTTGTTTGGAGCAATTGAAGACAGGCTTTATTCAGTTTGGCTTAAACATTTACCGACCGGCAAAATTACAGTATTGCTCAAACCGCAAAAAGCTAGAATTTATTCCTCAACCTTTACCCCAGATAATAATTCAATCCTACTTTGGCTTGCTTTCGAGGACGATAAAACCAAAAACGGGATTTATAAAATTGACTTGACCGGTAGTGAACCGCAAAAAATTTCAGAAAAGAACACAGGCCTAGTTTTTTCACCTGATGGAAAACGAATTGCTTATCGTCTGCAAAATATCAATGAAAAAGGAGAAAGCGGCATCTTTACCGCAAATCCTGACTTTAGCGATGAAAAACTACTTTTCGGCTATAACACTGCTGAAAGCGTTGTCCAAGATTTCAAATGGTCGCCTGACGGACGATTTATTACTTATGTTGCCCGAACAATCAAAAACAATCAGCGTCGATTTTTCATTGCCCAGATTCCGGCCGAAGGCGGGGCAGAACAGTTTATAGTTCCTCCGAGAGTTGAAACAATTTGGGGACTTGATTGGTTTCCCGACGGAAAAGGGATGGCAGTTATGGCAATTGATCCGAACACACAACTTCAACAAGTCTGGTATTTAAGTTATCCCGCAGCAGAATGGAGAAGAATTACCAATGATTTAACTGGCTACAGTAATGCACAGGTGACACCCGACGGAAAGGGGATCGTTGTTCCGCAACAGCGCGATATTTCCGGGTTGTGGGTTGGGCAGAGTGATGGACAAAATTTTCGTCAATTAACTTTTGACACGATGCGGTATGAAGCCGAATGCAGTTGGTTTAACGAAGAAATGATTCTTTTTTCTGCTAATTCGGGGAATAATTTTGAAATTTGGGAAATGTCAGCGGATGGGACAAATCGTCGGCAACTAACTTTTGAACCAGGCAACGATATTGCTCCGCGAGCCACCCCTGATGGCAAGCGAATTTTATTTATTTCCAATCGCAGTGGAATGCGGCAGGTCTGGCAAATGGAAGCGGATGGCAAAAATCCGCGCCAAATAACAAATTCTGCGGTTGAGGTTCAGGATTATAAAATCTTGCCTGATGGTAATACGATTGTTTACGAAGTTTGGCTGCCGGGGCAGGAAGCAGTTTTGTTCAAAAAAACAATAGAAGGCGGCGATATAAAACAACTCCCAATTCCTCTTCCTCAGCATTGGGATATTTCGCCCGATGGTAAAACGGTTGCGTTCGCTATTCAAACTGAAAAAGGACTAAAGGTGCGGCTGACACCTTTAGAAGAAAATGCGCCTTTCAAAGAATTTGATTTTGGTAATTTTGATAAGTTAGTTTGGACAAAGGACGGCAAAGCTTTGCTCTATGATTCTTTCAACAAAAGTGACCGGATCATGCTTCAGCCAATTGAAGGCGGGGCACCTCGGCAAATCACTAATTTTAATACAGAGGACAATATCTGGAATTTTGATCTCTCACCCAGCGGAAAACAAATTGTTGCCCGCCGCGTTCGTCAGTATTTTGATTTGATGTTGATAAAACTCAATCCAAATTAACTCGCGGTTGGTTCTTCCTCATCAAAAATAAACAGTTTATATTTGTTGTAAAGAAACGAAATTATCAAAAGTAAAATTCCCAGCGAAACAAAGACCACAGTTTTTGAGATGGTTCCTAGATCAGACAGATCATATAAAAAGAGTTTGATTAAGGTCAGACTGAAAAGAACGATCGCACCAATTCGCAAATGCGCTTTTCGATAATAAATGCCCAATATAATTAAAGTTAGCGCATAAATTCCCCACAAAATACTTAACCCTAGTTTATAAGAATCTTTGACATTAAAAATATCCATCCAATGTAAAAGCTCGCTGGTCACGATAATCCAAACTGAAAAATAAAATCCCAAATCAAATAATGTCAAGAGCAATTTGAACGGAATGTGATGATTGATAAATTCCTGTTTGATGTAGTTATAACTGGTCCAAAAAAGCAATAAAATAAAAGGAATTGAGATATAACGAATGAGAATATGATAAATTCCGTATTGAAAATATTGAGAATCTTTTTGCAAATACAATTCGCGTAAATCGCTCAGAACATAAAACCCGATTAACAAAAATATGGCAGTTACGATCGCATTGAGAACCAGATTTGTATAACCAAGCGCAGCACTTTTGAATTTCTTGATATTAACCCAACCTAAAACCGTCAGAAATACCATCGTATAATTAAACTGCCAAATGATATTGAATGAAGTTATCGACGGATTTCTCATCGAATATTCAGTATCATATTCGCTTTGTTGCGGAACTTTAACCATTGTTCTAAGCCCTTCCCAATCAAAATAATTACTGATTTCAATCCGAAAAACATTATACAAAGCAAATAAAAAGATGGCAGGAAGAACGAATCTTGCTATTTCGGCTAAGTCTTTTTGCAGGCTAGATTCGTAATTTTTATCACGATTCAACCAATTGATGAGCCCGAATCCTAGGACAAAGAATATTCCAGTCACAAAAAACTTGTTAAAAAATGGCGTAATTGCAGATTCCAATGAATAATTTTGTGATGAGAGTTTCATCCATTCACCCATCAACCCGAAACATGCCAAAAACATTACCGGATAAGAAAAATTCTCAAAAATTGCAATTTTCTTAGTTCGACCAATCCAAAACAAAATTGCAGATTCGGCAGTCCAAAATAGTGCCGTCCAATTGCCTTTGGTTTGAATCGGAAACGCAATGCTGGTAAAGGTCAAAACTAAAATGACCGTCAAATAAAAGACGGTTTTATCACCGAGCCGAAATTGTTTGAGGAGAAAACCAATGCCGAAATGAATAAAGGCATTAAGCATTGTAAAAAATCCAAGCGAATTGCTCCAACCCGCATTCCCATCCAAAATTGAATAACCCAAACCATAGAAAATAAACGAATTAGATAAGATAAAGAAAATATTTTCGACATCTAAAGTCTCGTGATTGAGAAGTTTATAAACTAAAAATGTCAGGTAAAAAATAGCGAAATTGATACCGAGAAAAGTTAATCCAAGCGTAAAATCCTGTGCAGGATGATACTTTGCCAGATACCACGCCGCAAACGAAACCCAGGTAAAAATGAATGACGAATAAAAAAGCGATTTCCAATATTTTTTGGCTGAAACTGCCAAAATTCCAAGATTTATAATTGCAGTATAAGTGAACAAAATCTCGACTTTGCCGGTGTTTTCGCTCAATAAAAAAGGAATTGCATAAGCTCCGACTAAACCTATTTGAGCAATGACCTGTCGATTGTAAATAATTGCCGCCAGGACGGTAAAGATCGTAAAAATCAGCATTACCGAAAAGGTGGAGATCTGCGAAATCAAGTGGTAATAGGAATAGGCAAAATAGGTAATAAAATACATTGTTGCCATTCCGCCGCTTAATAAAACTGCGCTGAAATTTAAGTATTTTTCTTTGAGTTTAACTGCAAATCCGATCAAACCGAATCCGACAACATAACCGAAAACGATACGCATCAAAGGGCTTATCCAATTATTGTCAATCGCGTATTTGGCTCCGATGGCGACTCCAATGATCAAAATAAGGATGCCGATTTTACTGATCAGATTTTCACCGATAAATTTTTCTAAATTATTTTTTTCTTGCGGAGTATAAGCATTAGAATTGCTTTGTCTAAAATTAGGCTGAGAAATTGGTGGGGGTTCTGATTGATATTGATATTTAGTTTGAGGCTTCTGTTTTAATTCAGGCTGAGGTTGATTTTGGGGTGTCCGTGGTGGCGGGACATATTCTCTGATTGGAGGCTTTACTTGAATCGGCGGTGGTTGACCAACGTTACGTTTCCTTTGTTCTGCCAACAAAAGATTTATTTCGCTACGAATTGAATTGATTTCTTTATCAAAAAATCCTTGATATTCAATTACTTTGTTCAGCCTTTGCTGAAGTTGTTCAAGTTTTTCGTTATAATCGGACATAATCTTGCGATAACTGTATAACAACAAAGCATATTTGGGAAGAGGTTTTTAGGAAACGACTTATTATGAAACAAATCAACAAAAACCGAAATTAATAAAGAAATAGAAAATTTATGCAAACCTTAGAATTATATAAACGAAGGGAAACTGCTTTAATTTTAATAAATATTGCGGTTTTAGCGGCTTTGTTTATGGTTCACATTGCTTTTTTGTTTGAAATTGGCAGACCTTCCACTATTCTTTTATTAACTCTTTCGATTCGTTTCATCATCCTTATATTTGAACTTCTGTGGGTGCAAAAAATCTCACCTAACACTTCATCGAGAAAATTAAAGATATATACAAATTTTTCAATTTGGGTGAATATAATTTTCGCTTTTATTGCTTCGGTTTTCGGCGGTGTGGCGGACAGTCATTATTCGGTTTTGATGATAATTCCGATTATTTCGGCAGCGTTTCATTTTAAACTTTGGCAAACTCTTTTAATTATTACCCTGACCGTAGCACTAACTTTTCTCGAAATTGGGATTTTTTTTAGAGAAAAACCGCCGATTGATTACGGTGAATTTTTCGAAGCTGCCACAGTTTCCCTTATTTTTTTGGTAGTTGGCTTAGTAGTTTGGCTTTTGGTCGGATATTTGCGGGAAGAAGAATTGAAATTGCAAAAGAGTTTGACGGAATTGCAGGGAATTCAGAAAAAACTCGTTGCAGAAGAAAAACTTGCCGCGGTTGGTCAACTTGCAAGTTCGATTGCTCACGAAATTCGTAATCCAGTAGCAATGATTGCCAGTAGTTTGGCAATGGCGGAAAAACAAAATTCGCCGATAAAAGAAGAAATGCTAGGTATTGCAACCCAAGAAGCAAAGCGTTTGGAAAATTTGACGAGTGATTTTCTCGCTTACGCCCGAAACAACTCTCCAGAGCCCAAAAAGGTAAAAATAATTGAAGTTTTGGAGTATGTAAAAAGTCTGATCAAAGCCAAAGCATTTGAACAAAATATCGAATTAAATATATTATGTCACAACGAATTAGAAGCAATTATAGATTCATCGCAAATCCAACAAGCCTTGTTAAATCTATTGATAAATGCGTTAGAAGCAACGCCGGCAAAAGGAAAAATAACTCTCGGAGCAGAGGCTGAAAATGATTATTTAAAAATGTTTGTTGAGAACACAGGCGAGAAAATTTCCGAAAGGAATTCCGAACGGATTTTTGAACCATTTTTTACTGCCAAACCCAAAGGAACCGGACTTGGTTTAGCCATTGTGCGGAATATCATTCATTCGCATCATGGCAAAATTGAACTAGCTAAAAATGAAAATGGACTGGTGAGATTTGAAATTTATTTACCGAATAAATAAAAGATGGCAAAGATTTTAATCATTGATGATGAACCGAATATGCGGCGAATTTTGACCGTGATTTTGCAAGAAGACGGTTACACGATTGTTGAAGCCGAAGGTGTCAAAACTGCCTTAAATTTACTGTCTTCCACTACTTTTGATCTGGTTATCACCGACAAAAAAATGCTTGATGGTGATGGGATTGAAATTGTTAATTATTGTCACGAAAATGAACCTTCTTTGCCGGTGGTAATGTTGACTGCGTTTGCGACGGTCGAACTGGCAGTTGAAACAATGCAAGCCGGAGCGTTTGATTTTATTTCTAAGCCATTTGTGCCGGAAGTTGTCACCGCGGTTGCCAAACGTGCAGTTGAACGTGGTTTGTTAGTTCGGGAGAATGAACGACTCAGAGAAGAAGCCAAACGCTTTGCTTTTGCAGATGAAATTTTGGGCGAAAGTAAAGCAATTACAGAGCTTAAAACTAAAATCGGACGGGTTGCGCCGACCAATGCGACGGTTTTAATTACTGGCGAAACCGGAACGGGAAAAGAACTGGTAGCCAGAGCGATTCACAAAGGGAGTTTACGAAAGACTGAAACTTTTTTAGCCGTAAATTGCGCCGCTGTATCTGAACAATTGCTTGAATCTGAACTTTTTGGACATGAAAAAGGTTCATTTACGGGTGCGGATAAAGCTAAACAAGGACTTTTTGAGGCGGCTCATCGTGGAACCCTTTTTTTAGATGAAGCGGGTGAAATGTCTTTGAATTTGCAGGCTAAACTTTTGCGGGTTTTGACTGATGGCCAAATCTTGCGGGTGGGTTCGACGGTTTTGCGTAGCGTTGATGTCCGAATTATTGTGGCGACGCATCGAAATTTGCAAGAACGCGTCAAAGAAGGTCTTTTTCGTGAAGATTTATTTTATCGTTTAGCGGTTGTCCCGTTGGAAGTTTTGCCATTGCGCCAACGTCCTGAGGATATTCCGATTTTGGTTGAATTTCTGATCAAAGAAATTTCCCGCGAACTAAAAACTCCGTTTCGTAAAGTTTCCGCCGAAGCAATTGAAAAACTAAAGCGATACGATTTTAAGGGAAATGTCCGAGAATTGAGGAATCTAATAGAACGCGCCTGCATTTTAGCTGTGGGTGATGAGATAACTGCTGCTGATTTCTTTCTTAATCCTAAATCAGAGTCAGCCGAAAGTGCTTCGGAAAACTGGCTGCAAAACTTACCAGAAAATATTGAATTAACAAAAGTTCTGGAACAAATCGAGCAAAGTTTAATTCAAAAGGCTTTATTGTCTGCCAACGGTGTCCAAGCCGAGGCCGCCCGCAATCTTGGGATTTCACGAAGCGATATTGCCTACAAAATCAAAAAATATCATCTTTAACCTGTCAAAATTTTCATACAAACCATTCTCAACTGTCTTAATTTTTGAACAATTCCGAATCATTATTTCTTTCAGAATTACTTCATAAATCAATCTTTTCAATCATTTAGCTGAAAGGCACAAGACTTGCCCTTTACAAAAGTGTAATCGCCGAAAGGTTTTAATTTTTGAGGAGAAATATGTTTATGAAAGGATTATTAATTGTATTTATTAGCTTAATAATTGTTGCAATGCTTTCAAATTGTGCATCTGCACCGCAACAAATTCAGTCAAACACAGGGGCTTACGCTTCGCCTGTGCCTGATAACGGCAAAACTCTAGCCAATTTAATGGAAGCCTATAATGGCGAAACCAATGCCAATGCCAAATATTTGGAATATGCCAAAAAAGCCGATGAGGAAGGTTATGGAAAAGTGGCAAGTCTATTCCGCGCCGCTGCAAAGGCAGAAGCGGTTCACATCACTAATCACGCCGCAGTTATCAAGAATATGGGGGGAACTCCCAAAGCCGAAATCAAACTTCCTCCAATTAAATCAACCGAGGAAAATTTGAAAGACGCAGTAGCAGGTGAAAGTTATGAGCGTGACACGATGTATGTCGATTTTATGATCGAGGCTCGTCGAACAGGCAATAAAGATGCGCTGAGGACGTTTAATTTTGCCAAAATAGCCGAAGCCGAACACGCCAAACTTTATACCGAAGCAATAACCAATTTGGACAAATGGAAAGGTGAAAAAACGACCTTTTACGTTTGCCCGACCTGTGGTTTTACAACAACTAATCCGAATTTGGAAAAATGTCCCGTGGACTTTACTCCAAAGGAAAAGTTTGAATCAGTAAGTTAAGTTTTCCTGTTGGCTAATAGCCGATGAGGAAATCGTTTTGGGTGCCATCCTCAGGCTTTTGGTTTGGCATTCAAAACGAAAAAAGGAGAAAAATTATGTTACCACCGATGCCAACTTGGGATGGATTACATCCGATTATTGTTCACTTTCCAATTGCACTTTTAATAGTTACGCCGATTCTAATTTTGTTAGGAATGTTTTTTGCCAAAAGCAGTCGAACCTTTATGCTTTCAGCCTTTATTTTGATGGTGATTGGAACGATTGCAACATATATCGCCGTAGCAACCGGTGATTCCGCCGGAGAATTAGCCGAAAGAATGGCAAATGTTGAGAATGTTTTGGAAAATCACGAAGAATTAGCCGAAACAACGCGAACAGTTTTTACTGCATTAACTATTATCTTTGGTGCGATTATTTTTGTGCCGATGATTTTCAAAAAAGAGTTGGGGCAAAAGATTTTGATTCCGCTAAGTCTTGCTTTTCTTTTATTTTACGGTGCAGGCACAGTTCTTTTGCTGAATACTGCCCACGAAGGAGGTCGCCTGGTTCACGAATTTGGTGTGCGGGCAATGGTGGCAAATTCTGCTCAAAACGGACTATCTAATCAAAATTCAACAAATCAAAAAGGTGAGGATGACGATGATTAAAGGAGAAAAACCGATGAAAACCCTAGCAATTATATTAACAACTTTAGTTTTAGGTTTATTTGCCTCCAACTGTAGTAGTAATGCTGAAAAAGGCGAAACTAAGAAGACCACGACAACCACAAACACAATGGTAAATCCCCAGACAAATTCGCAAACTACAACAACTACAGTCAAAGATAATGACGGTGATGCCGACGATGTTGGGGTTAGCAATATAAGTAATTCAAATCCAGGCAATCAAAATAAAAAGATTGATGCTGATGATGTTCGCAAAACCTCCGCAAATTCAAATATCAGTAATAAAAATATCAAAGGCAAAGACCGTGATGATTTGGACAAAAAGGGTGATGCTGACGATAAAGGTAAGCATGATAACGACAGTGATAATGACGATTATTGATTGAACTCAATGAACAAGGGGAAGTTTAAAGGATGTGGAGCTATTCACATCCTTTTTCGCTTTGAAGGAAAATTCGTCGTTTTCAATTTTGGTAATTTTTAATGAGTTATAATTCCGTCATCCGAAATTTTTGGCATCGAATTTGGAAAATCTGATTGGGAAAGACTTTTGATAGTTCTGATTGATGATTTATTTGGGTCAGGCGTTAGATCGCCGCGTCCATGCTGAACAAAAGGATTAATTTTGCCATCGATAAATTTTCCGTCAGCCGCTAAATTAACTTCTAAAACCAAAGTTTCGGCAGTTGCGCCAACTAAGGGAAACCATCCGTAAGTTTCAAAATTACCCAATGAATAAGCAATTAAACGGTCTTTATACATTTCCATTCCGCGCAGAACGTGCGGACCGTGACCGATGACAATATCGGCTCCCGCATCAATCACGGTTCGGGCAAAAGCCGGTAAATTTCCACGTGCTTCACCCAGAAAAATCTCGGTGCGTTGAGGAACGTGAGCATTTACTGCGCCCTCGGCACCCCCGTGAAACGAAACCATCACAATATCTGCTTGACTGGCGGCTTTTTCGACCAAAATTTTAGCATTTTCTAATTCATTAACATTCGGAACGATTGAATTATGGGCAAACGCGACTACTGCAACTTTTTTGCCTTTGACTTCCAAAAAAGTCATCGCAAATTCGTTCCGATCACTTCCGGCGTGTTTAATTCCAACTGAATCAAGGGTTTTGCGGGTTGTTTCACGTCCCATATCGCCAAAATCTCCGGCGTGATTATTTGCCAAACTCAATACATCAAAACCAGCATCCTTTAAATAAGCGGCGTAACGGGTCGGCATCCGAAAAGCAAAACAAGTAATTCCAGCACTTGCCCCGCATTTTCCCGAATTTCCGCTATCAAATAATGGTCCTTCGAGATTGGCAAAAGCAATATCGGCTTTTTCAAAAATCGGAGTTACTACTTTGAGTAAATCTTTACCGTCATTCGGGGGCATTCGGGAGGCATTTGGATACGGAGAACCCATCATAATGTCGCCGCCTGCTGCAATTTTTATTGGTTCATTATTTTTCTGCTCATCCTTTTTTGCCGGAGCAGCGTTATTGTTTGTGTTTTGGGCTATTTTTGTTTCTTTTGACTGATTATTTGATGAATCACAGGAAATAAGAAACATTGCCGTAATAATTATCAAGGAAAGTTGAAAAAAGTTTTTCATAAACTCAAATTTCGAGACAGTTTACAATAATTTTCAAAAATTCAAAACTGATCATAGAAAGAAATTCAAGTCGTAATTTCCAAATCGAACAAATTGAGATAAAATGCCAAAAAATTCCAGTTTTAAGTGGGTAAAATCCTCGTTTAATAGGATGTAAAATGAATATGGCTTTGTAGTGATATGTAATTTTTACTAACTGAATTTCAAAAAATGTTTTATTGAAACTGAAATTGAAAATTGAGCGAAATGCAAAATAGGACGAACAAGCAAGGGAAGTAAACTTTGAATTCAAATATAAAAAAAATCTTTTGGCGGTGGCTGGAGTTTCTTAAAATTGCCTTTGATTCGATCAGGGCTCATCGGTTGCGTTCACTATTGACGGTGATTGGTGTGGTGATCGGTGTGGCGGTAGTTACGATTGTAGCGGCTTTGTTAGAAGGCGCAGGCAATTTTGTCATTTCCCAAACTGTCAATTTTGCTCCAAACGTGGTCAGAATTGATAAAGCCGCCTTTCAGGATTTTGCCGGAGACGGACAAGCCTTCGTTACCGCACTCTCAAAACGTCCAAATATTTATCCCGATGAACTGGAGGTGCTGAAAAACAGATTTCAGGAAACACTCGAAATTGGCGGTCTGGCAAATGGAGGTTTGCCTGTCAGACGTGGTGAAAAAACTCTGAATGGAATTAATGTTCAAGGAGTTACGCCAAATATCACAAGTTTAACTAGTGTCAAAATCGCCAATGGAAGGGAGTTGACCGAAACCGATAATCAATTTCGCAGTAATGTTTGCGTAATCGGGACAGATATTGTTGATGAACTTTTTCCCAATCTTAATCCGCTTGGCAAAGAAATCAGAATCGGACAATTACCATTTATGGTGGTTGGAATTGCTGAACCGAGAGGCTCATTATTTGGATCATCCCAGGACGGATTCGTAATGATTCCGCTTGACACCTTTTCTCGGGTCTTTGGGGAAAGGTCGCGTTCGATCTCAATTTTGGCACAAGCCAAACCTAATTTAAATCTATCAGTTGCGGACACCGAAGAAACTGTCAGAGTCGGGATGCGCCAGCTCCGTAAATTAAAATTTGCTGATGAAGATAATTTTAGTTTGACCACTGCCAAAAGCGTTCAGGCTTTTACCGATACCCTGACAGGTTTGATCGGCACAATTACCTATCCTCTGACCATCATTGCATTAGTTGTCGGAGGCGTGGTGGTGATGAATATGATGCTGGCATCTGTGACCGAAAGAACCAAAGAGGTTGGAATCCGAATGGCGTTGGGAGCAAGGCGCAGTGATATTTTGACTCAATTTTTGTTCGAGGCTACTTTGCTGACGCTTTTTGGCGGAATTTTAGGTTTAGTTTTGGCAGCGGTTTTGGTTTGGGTTGTGGCTTTAATTACTAAATTGCCGATTTTTCTGCCGATTTGGGCAGCTTTTATGGCAATCGCAATTTCTTGTTTGGTGGGAGTGGTTTTCGGTGTTTTGCCAGCCCGCCGAGCCGCCAAATTAGATCCAATCGAAGCGTTAAGAAGTGAATAAAATGAAGTTAAATCGCCAACTTTTACAAGACACGATCATTACCGTTTTTGATTCGCTGAGAGCGCATAAATTGCGGGCGATCCTGACTTTGACTGGGGTTATTATCGGCACAGCGGTTGTTTCGATGGTTGGTGCGATTCTGACCGGACTTTCCCAAAGAGTGGCTGAAGTTACTGAAAAATCTGCTCCAAATGTTATTTATTTTACGAAACAGGAAAGAATCGGACCATCTTTTGCGGTTCCAACTGCGGAGGAAAGACAAAGAAAGGATTTGACTTACGAAGATGCTTTGGCAGTTGCAAATTTACCGACCCCTTTAGCGGTTTCGCCGCAAAAAGTCAGAGGTGATTACGGACCTTCGGTCAATCCGCCAAAAATTACCGCCAGAGGAAGAGAGGGTTATAATCCTTTGGTTTTAGGCGTCTGGGAAAATTATCCGAACATTAGCACCGTTAAACTGGAAAAGGGCAGGTTTTTTACCGATTTTGAAAGACAGGAACGAGCATCAGTGGCAGTTATCGGCAAAAGAATTGCTGACCAGATTTTTGAAGACGAAAACCCGCTTGAACAGACAATAAAAATTGACGGGAGATTATTTAGGGTAATCGGGGTCTTGGCAGACCCAAGCGGACAAGGAGTAATCGGTAGTGACGAATTTGAACTGAGGTCAGTTTATGTTCCTTTTGAAACTATTCAAAAATATTATCCCGAAATCAAGGAAACAGCGATTGTTGTTCGGGCGAGAGCCGGAACAATTGATGAAACAATTGATGAAGTAACGACTTTGTTGCGCCAAAGGAGAAATGTTCCGCTTAATGCACCAAATAATTTCGGGGTAAACCGGGCTGAACAGGTTTTTACCATCGTCAACCAAGCAATTGCCGGATTAGCTGTTATCGTGGTGCCGATTGCATTGGCAAGTTTATTGGTTGGCGGACTGGGAGTTATGAATATAATGTTGGTTTCGGTAACGGAAAGGTCCGCCGAAATCGGGATCAGACGTTCATTAGGCGCAAAAAAGCGTGATATTTTACTGCAATTTTTGATCGAGGCCATTACCTTAACCGGATTAGGCGGCATTGTTGGGATTATTTTTGGATTATCAGTGGCATTTTTAATCCGTTTTCTGATTAGTTTTCCGACTGTTGTGCCTTTGTGGGCAATCATTTCAGGTTTATTGACTTCAGTAATAATCGGGTTGGTTGCAGGAATTTATCCCGCTGTCAGAGCTGCTAATCTTGATCCGGTAGTTGCGATGCGAGGGGATTGAATTAAAAAGTTAGGATGAAAAGTATAGTTTTCCCTCAATGTCTTGTTTTTCATAATTATAAATATTCGTTTATCATATTCTCATTATGAAACGAACTATCAAGGCTCCAACCGGAACACAATTAACCTGTAAAAATTGGCTGATCGAAGCTGCTTACCGAATGATTCAAAACAACTTAGACGCTGAGGTTGCGTTTGATCCCGATAATCTGATCGTTTATGGCGGACGCGGAAAAGCGGCACGTAATTGGGAATGTTTTGATGCAATTTTGGAATCGTTAAAGAATCTCAATGAAGATGAAACATTGCTCGTCCAATCGGGAAAGCCTGTCGCAGTCTTCAAAACTCATACTGATGCCCCAAAAGTTCTGCTTGCAAATTCAAATATAGTTCCGCATTGGGCAACCCAACAACAATTTGACCAATACGAACGTGATGGATTGATGATGTATGGTCAAATGACGGCAGGAAGCTGGATCTACATCGGCACCCAAGGAATTTTGCAGGGAACTTATGAAACTTTTGGCTCATTGGCCAGACAAAATGGTTGGGGAACCCTTTCCGGAAAGTTCGTTTTAACCGCCGGATTAGGTGAAATGGGTGGCGCACAGGCTCAGGCAATTACTTTTAATGGCGGAGTCGGTCTTTTGGTTGATGTGGATAAATGGCGGATCGAAAGGCGTTTGCAATTGAAGCAAGTTGATCTGGCAACCGAAGACCTTGATGAAGCATTAGCAATGGTCAAAGAGTTTACTAATAAGAAAGAAGCTAAATCAATTGCACTTTTAGGTAATGCGGCGGACATTCATTGGCAAATTTTGGAAAAAGGAATTATTCCTGATGTGGTGACAGACCAAACTTCTGCACATGATGTTTTAATGGGCTACATTCCGCAAGGGTTATCAATTAAAGAAGCAAACGAACTCCGCAAAACTAATCAAACTGAATACGAAAAAAGGGCAATGGATTCGATGGGGCGTCATGTGGAAGCGATGTTGGAATTTCAGCGGCGAGGTTCGATTGTTTTTGATTACGGAAATAACCTTCGTCAACGTGCATTAGATAACGGCGTGGCAAATGCTTTTGATTATCCGGGGTTTGTTCCTGCCTACATCCGCCCGTTGTTTTGTGAAGGCAAAGGTCCATTTCGTTGGGTCGCACTTTCGGGTGAAAAGGAGGACATTTATAAAACGGATGAAGCGATTATGAATCTTTTTCCCGAAAACGATCATCTTTCGCGCTGGCTGACGATGGCACAGGAACAGGTCGAATTCCAAGGTTTGCCCGCTAGAATCTGTTGGCTCGGATACGGAGAACGTGCCAAAGCCGGATTAAAGCTAAACGAATTAGTTGCTAATGGAACGCTCAAAGCACCGATTGTTATTGGGCGCGATCATCTTGATTGCGGTTCGGTTGCTTCTCCTAATCGTGAAACCGAAGCTATGAAAGATGGTTCTGATGCTATTGCCGATTGGGTTTATCTTAATGCGATGATTAACGCTGTCGGCGGGGCAACCTGGGTTTCTCTCCATCATGGCGGAGGAGTCGGAATCGGCTACAGTTTACACGCCGGACAAGTAATTGTAGCCGACGGCACGCCCGAAGCAGCTAAACGCATCGAAAGAGTTCTTACCACCGACCCCGGAATGGGGGTTGTCCGTCACGTTGACGCAGGTTATCAAGTGGCGATTGAATTTGCAGAAAAGAATAATGTAAAAGTGCCGATGATGAAGTAAAATGTGGAATTTGTGTGATTTACTTCCTCGGAAAAAATAATATGAAAATAAAACAATTTACTATCTTTACTCTGACATTATTTTTAGCAATCTCAGGATGTTCAACAATTCCGGCACAAAAGAAAATGACTGACAGAGAATTTGAGGGATTCAAGGAGTCAGTTAAATTAGTCATAACCGAAATTGAATCTTTAGATCCAAATGGTGTTTTACCCAATCAATCTCGTCAAAAAGAAGATGAATATTATTTTGATATAGAAGGTAACGTTACTGAAGTTGTTATGCCTAAATTTAACGAAAAAATGATTTTTAGGGTTGTTGATGGATTTAAAACCTATAAAAATACGAAAATAAATAAAGAACCTGAGTCTAATTTAACTGTAAAAGTTATTGACCAACCCGCAAAATCGGATAATACGGTTTCTTCTGACAACCGTTATAATGTTAAATTCACCTACGAATACGACGAGATGGGGAGAGTAAAGATTGAAGAGCAGTATTTCAATGACAGCAAATTATTCCAGAAGACACAATTTAAATATGACGATAAAGGGCGTTTGAAAGAACAGATTGCTGTTAACAC
>DAORIL010000066.1:0-16098 GCA_035438525.1 Pyrinomonadaceae bacterium | reverse complement strand
TTCGATGACCGTTTCGCGGGTGGTCAATAAAAACGGTTACGTCAGCGAAGAAACACGCGAAAAGGTTTTGCAGGTCATTAAGGACTTGAATTATCGGCGGAACGGGTTGGCGCGAGGATTAAAGCGTCAGCGGACGGACACTATCGGATTGGTCCTGGGGGATATTGCTAATCCGTATGCTGCAGAGCTGGCGCGTTCGATTCGCGATATTACTGCCCAACGTGGCTATAACCTCTTTATTTGCATCAGTGAGCATAGCGCAAAAGAAGATGTTGCTGCTTTTGATTCGTTGGCGGATCATCAGGTTGACGGAATAATCGTAGCTACTCGTTCCAATCGAATCGGTGACGAACATTTGCACGAGATGATTGAGCGCGGGGTTTCAGTAGTTTGTATCGGACGCGATTTTCACGATGAAAATGCTGATTCCGTGACGGCTGATGCGCTCCATGGCGGTTTTCAGGCAACACAGCATTTGATTGATTTGGGACATAAACGCATCGCTTTTATTGGCGCAACAGTTGTTAATGGGGTAAATCTAAAACGGCTTCAAGGTTATCTGAAAGCCCTAAAAGAGAATGGGTTAGAAGTTGACGAAAGATTGATTACCGGTAATAGCGAAGCTAATGAGGATGCTCCGGGCTATTCAACTGAAAAACTCGGATATGAAGCAATGAAAAGACTTCTGGTTTTACCTAACCGTCCGACAGCAGTTTTTGCCCGAAATGATTTTACGGCAGTAGGCGCAATTAATGCGATCAAAGAAAGCGGTTTGAGTATTCCAAAGGATATTTCGATTGTTGGGTTTGACGATATTCCGATGGCAATTCATACCTCTCCGGCTTTGACTACCGTTCGTCAACCAACCCGTCGCCAAGGCTCGCTTGCCGCTGAATTTCTTTTGCGAAGAATTGAAGCAAAAGAAACGGTCAGACGCGAGGAAATTGTTTTGGAATGTGAGCTGATCGTGCGCGACTCAACTAGTTCGCCAAACTGATTTTAGTTTAATCTTGGAAAGATTTTGGTCATCTATTTTCCTGTCTGTTAGATTACAAAATAATTAGTAGAACTTTTGTTTATAAAGTTAAGGGGATATTTCTGAATAGACAGGTTAGCGATAACATATTCAACACAACAGAAAGTGCAAAAGGGTTTGTGTTTTTGTTTCAAATGCTCAAACAATCATTGCCGATTTTAACTTTTTAAGGTTTTGCAAAAATAAAAATTTATGAAAGAAACAAGCGGTTTCAAATTAAGCGGTTTACGGTGGTTGATTATAGCCCTTGTATTTTTTATCACGGTTATCAATTATATTGACCGACAAACGGTTTCAGTTTTGGGAAAAGTCATCACAGAAGATCTGGGCTTATCGAACGTCGAATTCGGCACGATTACAGTTTGGTTTTTGGTGGCTTATACTTTGAGCCAGGCGGTTTCAGGAAAAATTTATGACCGTCTCGGCATCAAATTCGGCTTTGTTTTTTCAGTTGTTGTGTGGTCAGTCGGGGCTGTCTTGCACGCTTTTGCCACTGGAATCGGCAGTTTAAGCGTCTTTCGCTTCATTTTAGGTTTTGGCGAGGCTGGAAACTTTCCCGGAGCAGCAAAAGTTTCGGCGGAATGGTTTCCGCAAAAAGAAAGAGCCTTAGCACAAGGCATTTTCAATTCCGGGGTCGCCCTCGGGTCAATCATCGCTCCACCTGCAATTATTTGGTTACAAATTAATTATGGTTGGAAAACTACTTTTATCCTGACAGGTTTACTTGGATTCATTTGGCTCATCTTTTGGCTGGTTTTTTATAATTCCCGTAATTCTCATAAATGGTTGACCCAACAGGAAAAAAAACTGATCGAAGAAGGTGAGGAGCAACCAACTGTCGGTGAAAAATCACCGACTTATACCAGCTTACTGAAATACAAAGAAACCTGGGCGATTGTTTTAGCACGTTTTTTGGTCGATCCGGTTTGGTGGCTCTATATCACCTGGCTGCCTAAATATTTGGCAGATGCCCGCGGTTTTGATCTGAAACAAATCGGTGCATTTGCATGGGTTCCGTTTGTTGCCGCAGGTTTAGGAAGTTTGTTCGGCGGCTGGCTGGCAAAGTTTCTGATTGGACGAGGATGGTCGGTTGATAAAGCCCGAAAGGTGATTATCGGCGTTTCGTGTCTGTTAATGCCGGCAGGAATTGTTGCGGCTTATACAACTGATGCAATGACAGCATTGGCAATGATTTCATTAGTTTTATTTGGTTTTCAAATTTGGATCAACAATGTTCAAACTTTGCCCTCAGATTTTTTTCCAAGGTCAGCTGTTGGTTCAATCGCCGGGCTAGGCGGAATGGGAGCAGGAATCGGCTCAATAATTTTTACATATACTACAGGCTGGGTTGTAGATAATTTTTCATATACGCCGATTTTGGTTGCTGCCGGACTACTTGCTCCGCTTGGCACAGTCGTTTTGTTTGCCTTAGCAGGCAAAATTCAGAAAGTTACATACGTTAGCGAATAAGGATTTTAGGAGAGAATATGCAGAATTTTTTTGACTTTACAGGCAAAGTTGTTCTTGTCACCGGTGCAAGTTCAGGAATTGGTCGTGCAACTGCCGAACTTTTTGGAGAATGCGGAGCAAATGTCGCTATTACCTACCTTCACAATGAAAAAGGAGCAAACGAAGTAGTTGCAAAAATTATCGAAAATGGCGGAAAGGCAATTGCTATTCAAGCTGATTTTATTAATAACAATGCAATTACAACGACAGTTGAAAAAGTTGGAAACGAACTAGGGGCAGTAGATATTTTGGTCAATAATGCGGGGTCGCTGGTCGAAAGATTACGAACTGCCGAGTTGACCGAAGAGCGTTGGGATGAGGTTTATGCGTTGAATGTCAAAAGTGCTTTTTTTATGGTTCAAGCAGTAGTCCCAAAAATGTTGGAGAAAAAATCAGGTGCCATTATTAATGTTACTTCGATTGCCGGAAGAAACGGCGGGGCATTAGGTTCAATTCATTATTCATCAGCCAAAGCTGCGATGTTAGTAATGACCAAAGGTTTAGCCAAAGAATTTGGTTCACAGGGAATTCAGATAAATTCCGTTTCGCCGGGAGTGATTGATACGCCGTATCACGAAACTTTTTCCACGCCCGAAGCAATGAAAAATTTTGCCAATATGATACCGATGGGGAGAGTCGGAAAATCAGCTGAAGTTGCTTCGGTCATTACCTTTTTAGCTTCCTCGGCAGCGAGCTATTTGTGCGGAGAAACTATCGAAATCAATGGCGGGATGTTAATGGACTAGGACGATTTTAGATTTGGGATTTGGGATTTGGGATTGCTTTAAGAGCAAGAGTTAAGTAACAGGACTAAATAAACCATAAAATAATTTTGTCCAATTATTTATACTCAGTCATTATGAAAACTTTAAGAATAACCACAATTTTGCTTGTTTTTTCGGCTTGTGTCAGCTTTTTATCAGCA
Source organism: Pyrinomonadaceae bacterium (assembly GCA_035438525.1). GTDB lineage: Bacteria > Acidobacteriota > Blastocatellia > Pyrinomonadales > Pyrinomonadaceae > JAIBCC01. Next base: position 12,628 of record DAORIL010000066.1, on the reverse strand, counting down.
CAGGAAAATTTGGGAACGTATCAAATTCGGATTGCTCCTGACCGTGATAATTGGACGTATGAATTAAACGAAAAAGCCAAATTTGAGATGGCGGTAACATTGAATAATCGTCAGGTTTCGGGCATCAACGTCAAATATTCGTGTGGGTTGGAAATGCTGAAACCAACCATTGAAAAAACAATTACAACCACCTCGCAAAGTATTTCGATTGATGCGGGAACACTTGATAAACCTGGATTTTTGCGTTGCATAGCCACTTTTGAAAAAAACGGAATTATCTATCGCGGATTAGGCACAGCGGCATTTCGCCCTGATTTGATCAAACCGACCGTGACTGAGCCGAAAGATTTTGAAGAATTTTGGAACAAAGGAAAAGCCGAACTTGCCAAAATTCCGCTTGATGCCAAATTTGAATTGATGCCGGCGCTTGGCTCATCAAAAGTGGATGTTTATCACGTCAGTTTTCAAAATGTCGGAACGGGAATCGCAAAAGTTTCAAGAATTTACGGGATGTTGGCAGTTCCGAAAGAAACTTACCCCGGACAAAAATTTCCTGCTATTATGCGTCCGCCGGGAGCAGGAGTTCGTCCATATTTTGGACAAGTGGCAATGGCGGAACGCGGAATAATTGTTTTGGAAATTGGTATTCACGGTATTCCCGTTAATCTGCCGCAGCTTGTTTACGATGAACTCCGCAACACGGCTTTGAACCGTTATATGTCCTATAACATGGACGATAAAGACGAATATTACTATCGCCGTGTTTATTTAGGCTGCATTCGTTCTAATGATTTTTTGTTCAGTTTACCGCAATTTGACGGCAAAAATCTGGGTGTGACGGGTGGCAGTCAGGGCGGCGGTTTAGCCATTATTACAACGGCACTTGATCCGCGGGTCAAAGGCTTAGTTTCTTCGTATCCCGCGCTTTCCGATATGACAGGCTATCTTTTCGGACGCGCCGGAGGTTGGTTTCACTTATTAAAAGATCCGAAAAATCAGACCAAAGAAAAGATCGAAACTCTGAGTTATTACGACGTTGTCAATTTTGCCAAAAGAGTAAAAGTGCCGGGGATGTATTCGTGGGGATTTAACGACGAAGTTGTTCCGCCGACATCTTCGTTTGCGGCTTACAACGTCATTACTGCACCAAAAAAACTTCTGCTTGGTTTAGAAATGGGACACGCCAATTCAACCGAACAAACTAACCGACTCAATGATTTTATCGAAAAATTATTGAAAGAAGGCAAGGCGGAATAAAAAGCAGAAATTTGTTTGAACAAGGGGTATCAAGGATTTATGTTAAGAAAATTTATTTCAATCGCTTTATTTATCTCGATTTTTACGATTTTAGCTTTTGCTCAGGATGAACCGAAAGCAAAAGCTGAGCTTCCAAAAGCTGATATTGCAAATGGTAAATACGGACAATTTGAACGCAATGTTTTTGATCTATGGAAACCAAAATCAGATAAGCCGACACCGTTGGTTATTTACATTCACGGCGGCGGTTTCGTCAATGGAAGCAAGGAAAATTTGTCGGCAAATTTGCTGGCTCAATTGCTCAAAAACGGGTTAGCGGTAATGGCAATCAACTATCGACTTTTACCTGATACACATTACCCGGACAATTATATGGATTGTGTCCATGCCATTCAATATGCCCGTTACCACGCCAAAGAATGGAATATCGATAAAACAAAAGTGGCAGCGACAGGAAGTTCAGCCGGAGCTTTGACTTCACTTTGGATTGGCTTTCATGACGATTTTGCCGATCCGAATAATGCCGATCCGATTTTACGCGAATCTTCACGATTAAAAGTTTTAGCGGTTTTTGCCGCTCAAACGACGATTGTGCCGGAAGTTGTCCGTGTTCGCGTTGGTGAAGTAATTATGAAACATAATTTTATCAAAGGAGTTTTCTTTGGGATTACACCCGAACAGGCTAAAACGCCTGAAGGACAAAAACTTTTCAAAGATGCTTCGCCAACTACCTATTTAACCAAAGACGATCCGCCGGTTTGGGCAATGTATAGCGTTCCTGATACGCCACTAACGGCTGAATCAAGTGTGAGTGATGCCATTCATCATCCTAATTTCGGCAAAATTTTGAAAGAAGAAATGGACAAACTCGGCATCGAATGTAAACTCCGTCACAAAGACGACGGACAAAATGTCAACGGAGATTTGACCAACTTTTTGTTGAAGTATTTGAAGTAAGAAAATTTTTAACACAAAGGCGCAAAGAGCGCAAAGAAAAACTTTGTAAAGAATCGTGTTAAATCAGAAAAATGATTTTGTTTGAATACTTGTATTACTTCGCGGACTTCGCGCCTTTGCGTGAAATAAATTTATCAATCCTATGTTAAAAAATATCATTGCAACTCTTTTAATTTTCGCCTTTATTTCTAATTTTGCCTTGGCACAAGACAAACAGGAGCTTGAAGCTGAACGCAAAGCCAGCCAAAAACTGAAAGGTGAGCATCCGTTGGTCAATTTAATGAAGACCAAAACTTCATCGCTGAAAAAAGAACTCGAGGGCATTCATCCAAGGGTTTTCTTAACTCAAAAAGAAATTGACGCACTCAAAGATAAAACCAAAACTCAAAAAGAATTGTGGCAAACTGCGATTTCCAGAGTTCGCGCTTTAACCGTTGACCCGCCGCCGCCGCCCGCCGAAGAACGCCGTGCCCAAAATGAAGTTGGGCTTGGAATTCCCGAAACCGCGTTGGCTTATAAAATTACGGGAGACAAAAAATATCTTGATGCCGCCAAAAAATATATGGATGCGGCAGTTTCTTATCAAATTTGGGGCTATTCATACAATAAACCCGATGTTGATTTAGCCGCCGGACACCTTTTATATGGATTGGGTTGGGGATATGATTTGCTTTATCATGATTTAACACAGGCTGAACGCGATAAATACAAAGCAAAACTCATCAGACAGGCGAAATTAATGTATGACTTTTTTAAGCCCAAATCGGGCAAAAGCTATGCCTACAGTCAAAATCACACGTTTATTCCGATTTCGGGATTGGCAATAACAGCTTATGCGCTCGAAGGTGAAACTCCCGAAGCAAAAGACTGGGCGGCCCTTTCACGCGCGATTTTTGACCGGGTTCTGGCAACCTATTCCGACGATGGTTATTACTACGAAGGAATGGAATATTGGATCTTTTCAACTCCGTGGCTTGTCCATTACATGGACGCACATCTTCACGCGACTGGCGAAAATCTTTATCTAACAACTCCGGGATTAAAACTCTCGCATACATACGTTGCTCACGCGACATTGCCGGGCGGAGAATTTAATTTTGATTTCGGCGATATTTATCAAGGGAATATTACCCGTTCCCGCAAAGGCGACGATTATGAGCGTGAGCGAATCAACGGACATTTCAAAACTAACTTTAATATTCTCTATAATTTAGCTTCGCGCTATAACAACGGCGAAGCGCAAGGCGTTGCCGACTGGCTTAAAGCAAAAGGACAGGTTTCTGCCGAAGAAATGTGGACTTTTATTTGGTATAACAAATCCATCAAATCAGTTCCAATCGAAAAACAATCCCGCTGGCATTATTTTCCCGATCATGATGTTGCGTATTGGCGTTCAAGTTGGAATGATAATGCGACCGCTTTTGCTTTCAAAGCTGGACCGCCCGAAGGACACGCTGCCACCGAAAAAATACAACAATTTCCTGAATGGAGATTGTCGAGCGGACACGCGCATCCTGACGCAGGCTCATTTATCATTTGGGCAAACGGCAGATATTTAACCGGCGATTCGGGTTATGCCGGAGTTCCGATGACCGAACATCACAACGCAGTAGTTTTCGATGGTAAAGGACAAAATAAGGAAGGCGCAGGACACGATGTTTTTGTTGATGTTCCTTATGAAAGGATGAATAAAATCCGCCTGACAAACGTTAAATTCGATGACAAAAAAGTTACGATTACGGCTGATTTGACCTCGGCTTATGAACCCGAACTTGGAGTCAAAAACTTTATTAGGCAATTTGAATTTTCTGCACCGAATAATTTTGTCGTGACGGATGATATTGAAACCGAAAAACCAAATATTATTACATCGTTTTTACACGCCGATAATTTAATCGAAAATGCTTCAAACAATAGTTTCTTTTTTGAACCGTTAAATAATTCCAGGCTTTTAGTAAAAGTCGAAGAACCTTCGCAACCCAAAACGGTCATTGAAAAGAATATTTTGACCGCACCGGGAAAACCGGGAAGTGTTGATAAAGGCGAGCGTGAAGAACGGGGAGTCCGGTTGGCAATTTCGACGAAAGAAAAAACGACAAAAGCAAAATTTGTCGTGAAAATGGAGATACAAAATAAATAAGCATTCCAAATGGCAGAAACGCGAGTGTCAACGAGCGTGTTAAGTTCTTAGCTTGAGACACGCTTCCTGACGGGCGCGTTTCTGCCTTGGCTTTCAAAACTTCAAATTTGTTTTCACTATTACTTAATTAAAATAGGCTTGATTTTTATAATTTTATCAAGCCTATTTTCAGAAATTTTTAATACCTTTAATTTTTGAACAAAGGAAAAATATTTTGAAATAGATACTCTTTAATTTCTTTGTCGAGGGTATCCGTTGTGATCTTTGTATCTCCTCCGACAGCTTGATTAAAAGTATTATACGCAACTAAATACGCGGTTCGGGTCTTTGGGTTAAGATAAAGATGCGCACTAAAATTATTTTGATGACCACTGTGACCGATAAACCTTTGCCCGAAATTATCTTCGATAAAAAAGCATTTACCGATAAAATCTTTACGGTTTTGTCCATCTTTCGGCTCATCTAAAACGTCCATCACGGGCTGCCACATCTCTTCAAGACTCGAACGTTTTAAAATCATATCGTATTCAGCTTGTTTTTTAGGATCACCAACTAAAAATTTGAGATATTTGGTCATATCCGTAAATGGCGAATTCAACCCGCCATTAGAAACAGTGATTCCCGTATCCATATCAAAACGCCCTTCGGTCATCTTTCCGTTTTTATCAATTTGATAACTGTGTGAACGATGTTTGAGCAGATAATACGGCGTAGTGTCATAAAAACTGTGATACATCCCCAACGGTTTGAGGACGTTTTTGTCCATATAAACCTCAAAATCTTCACCCGATAAACGCTCGATCACTTGCCCAAGATAGACGATGCCGGGATTTGAATAACTATATTTGCTGCCGGGTTTAAATTGGATTTCAGTATATGGAAACATCGCCACCAGTTGCGACCACTTGGTTGGTTCAGCCGGATGCCAATCTTTATCACCGCCAAACGGAAATGTTCCGCCGCGAAAGCCTGCGATATGTGAGAGTAATTGAGCAATTGTGATTTCATCCATTGAGCCAAATTGGTTATGCACCATTCTCAGTTCTGGAACATATTTGGTGATCGGGTCTTCCAGTTTTAATTTGCCTCTATCACGCAACTGCATAATTGCAATGCCGGTTAAAGTTTTGGAAATTGAAGCCCAGTGATAGATTGTGTCTTCATCAACCTTGTAATTATTCGCAATGTGCGCCATTCCAAACGTTTGATGGTCAATCACCTGATCATCATGAACAAAGGCAAAACTACTTCCGACAATTCCATATTTTTTTACTCCAGCCTGATAAAAAGCGTCAAACTTCTTAAATTCTTCGTTCATTTTATTTTTGTCCTGAGCGTAATCTATTAAAACCATAAATGACAAACAATAAATTGCTAATCCAAGTTTTGCTAAAATTTTCATAGATTTTTCGTTTCAATCCAATCAATTGAACCTGTTACATTTTTGTTTTGGAAGTATAACCCAAATAAGGGTTAATAGTTAAAAGATTGAAAATTTTTGTAAATAATACCTTTATAAGGTAAGCAATCATTAAATTATTTTTTTTTGAACTTCTAAAAGGTATCATTAAATCAAGAAATCAAAGTTGTCAAAGGTTAACACAAAAATTAAGGAGAACTGTTTTGCCGGTGCGTCGGAATCTGCCATTAAAGAAAATATTGTTTCGCTTGGTGGAGAATTAAACTGGTTCCGGCAATTTTTGGACCTCCGTAAACGTCAAAACTATTAAATTCTGGGAGCCATTTTCGCCTAACCCTTGGGATGTAAAACTTAAATCTTTTTAGAAACTGCAACCCCAAAAAGATAAACTGGGAATTGTTTTTATTCCAATTTACTTATGATCTCGGATTATTAATTTTGTTATTTTTCAAATTGTTTTGTTATTATTAAAAGGTGCGTTGGTATTCTTTAGGTGGACTGCCAGCGCTATACTTTTGGGCAAAAATCACTAAATAACAAATTAAGTTTAAGTTAAAAAATGAAATTTATTGGGATTGATTTCGGAACGTCTAACTCTCTCGCAGCACACGTTCAAAACGATAAAATAGAATTTGTCCGCTTTCCTGATAATAATATCAGCAACCCGACGATCATCTATTTTCCTGAAAAATCAAAAAAAGTCGAAATTGGAATAGCGGCGGTTGAGAAATATCTGACTGATCTTGAGGAAAATGAGGAGTTCGGGAGGCTGATGCTGAGTATTAAAACACTACTCCCTGATGAAAAGTTCGATCATACAGTCGTGATCGGACATGGCAAACAAACTGCTGCAGGATTAGCAGCTAAATTTATCAAGGCACTTAAAGATTTGGCAGAGGAGCAATTTGGGTATCAATTTGAGGGGGTTGTTATGGGGCGGCCCGTGGATTTTTCTCCCTTGGCAATTTCCCGTCTCGAGGAAGCAGCCCGGTTAGCGGGTTTTAAAGAAGTTGTTTTCTGGCTCGAACCGGTAGCGGCTGCAATGGATTATGAAAGGGGAAGCGAAAGGGATGAGCTTCTGTGTGTGGTTGATATAGGAGGCGGAACAAGTGATATCTGTATCATTGAAACCTCGCCAAAAAGAGTAAATGAACCAAATCGAATTCAAGATATCAAGGCAATTACCGGGATCAATTTGGCAGGTGATGCGTTCAGTTCTGAAATAATGAAACACCGTTTAGCTGAAAGATTTGGTGACGGATCAACCTTTACCTCACTCGGAGAAACACTGCCGTTTCCAATTCACATCATTAAAACACTTAACAAATGGCATCGAATTCATCAGCTAAACAGCAGCAATACGCTTCCCGATTTGCTTTCAATTCTGGTTTCCTCGGATCGTCCCGATGATGTTGACCGGTTAATAAAATTAATCAGAAATAATTACGGCTATGAACTATTTCGGGCAATTGATCAAGCCAAAAAAGATCTCACCTTAAATAACCGGACCCGGATCCGATTTCGTCCGCTCGAACTCAACGAGGAAATCGAAGTCCGGGAATTTGAGTCTTTGATCAAACCCGTAATTGATAAGATTGAAAATAGTATCATACAATGTCTGAATTTGGCTGAGGTTAAACCATCAGAAATCAACCGGGTATTATTAACCGGAGGATCCTCACAGGTGCCGTTAATAGATAGAACGATTTCGGAAATGTTCGGAGAAGGGAAGATCCGTCGCCCGGATTTTTTTAGTTCGATAGCAACCGGATTAGGTTATGTCGCCCAACGCCTAAATTCAGGCTTTTAAAATGGGCTAACCTGAAACATAGTCCATAGTTGCCTCCCTCCAAATACTTTTGAAAATTGAATCAATAATCGATAATGATTATTAAATTTTGATAAACTAATGCAATAATCAGGCAACATCTGTAATAATTGTCCAAACAGGCAAATACTGACATCTTTCGATCAATGATCAGAGAAGTTTATTTTAAGAAATACAAATTCAATAGTTTATGGGAAGAAATATAATCGTTATAACAGTTGAGGGGGATCAATACAAAATTGAAAAGAACGGGATTTCGGATTTTGCTTTGATCGGTGTTTTAGAATGTCTGGTTTCTGATCTCAAATCGAATCGACAAAAGTTCGAAGTTCTTACATTGCCGAAGGAAATTCCAGTCGAAGAGAAAACCGGGGTATCCGTAGAAGCCCCATTAAACGAAAGGACGATTTTGGAAACCTCCGCTGAAATAAATGAAACGATAGGTGAAGTTTCTCAAGAAGAAACCTCTCAGACAAACGAAATCAGGAACCGAATTAAAAATGCCCGGAAAGCTATCCGCGAACTGGATGGTGAGGTTGAGGAGACCGATTTATACAACCTGACCGATGAAGAATTACAGGTGGAGTTTGAGGAGTTAACTGCTCAATACAAACGTTTAAAAAGTTCGCAGGTAACGGCTAAAACATTAAGGAAGTAAGATCAATATTGGATTTATTTTTCTGAGTAAGGAGTGGTTTCATGAGTAACAATTTACTTTCACGCCGGCATTTTTTGGGAAACAGCATAGCCGCTGGGGCAATCTCACTCTGCGGAGCCTTACCGGTGACTGCTCGGGATTGGGATGATTATTCGAAAAACTTTAGTGAGTCACTCCACAATTCTTTGCCGGATGGATTTCTTGCCCCAAATGACGAGACTGCCTGGAAGAATATTGCTAAAAATTATGATGTGACGACCAAGATCACCAACCTCGAAAACGGTTATTGGGGAATCATGTCTACCCCGGTTCTCACTGAATATAAGCGGCTTACCGAATTCGTCAACAAGGAAAATACATTTTTTGCCCGACTCCGTTATTCGGAAACCTATCGCAATCTTCGTGAGAAGGTTGCAGATTTTCTGAATGTCGGGACAGATGAGATCGCTTTGACCCGGGGGGCGACCGAGTCTTTACAAGCACTCATTGGAGGATATAACAAACTTCGACCCGGTGATACCGTTCTCTACTCGGACCTGGATTATTCCGAAATGAAAAATGCGATGCGTTGGCTGGAGATGCGACGAGGAGTCAAATCCGTTAGGCTTACCTTCCCTGAGCCTACTGCAGAAAAGCCTCTCGAAGAATCAGACATTCTGGAATTTTACGAAAAAGCCCTTTCCCAAAACCCGGGAACAAAACTTCTGCTCTTAACCCATCTTAACAACTGGACCGGACTCATCATCCCGGTTACCAAAATTGCAAAAATGGCCAAAGAGCGGGGAGTAGATGTAATACTGGATGCTGCTCACTCAGTTGGTCAGGTGGATCTAAAACTCAACGCACTTGGCTGCGATTTTATTGGTGTGAACTTGCATAAATGGGTGGGTGCCCCGATTGGTTGCGGTGTTTTATACATCAAACGGGATCGGATCGACGCTATTGACCCCTATATGGGAAAACCAACTGACCCGATGGATATCAACGGGCGAATAGATACTGGAACGCTAAATTTTGCTGCCCATATGACCATACCTTCGGCGATCGCTTTTCACAACAAGATCGGTATTGTCGCTAAAGAGTCCCGGCTGAGATACCTTAGAAACCTATGGGTTGAACCTGCCAGAAAAATGAAAGGAATAACTGTTCTCACTCCCGACGATTCTAATATGGTTGCTGCACTGACGTCTTTTCGACTTGACGGGGTAGTGACAACCAAGTCGAACGACGCTGTCACTAAATATCTAGCAGAGAAATTCGGTATTTTGACGGTGCGGCGGACTGGTCCTGACAAAGGGGACTGTATTCGGGTGACACCATCATTATTTACTTCAGCCGACGATATGATGAAACTCGTTAAGGCACTCCGGGCGATAACTTCATTGACATCCTCTTGGTAATTGGTCTGTCTGTAGTGATTTGGAAAAATCTCTTTAAAAGAAGTTGGCAAAATTAATCTTCAACCCAAAATCAGCAAACCCCTAAAACAGAAATTACCTTGAAATTAAAAAGCTGACTATAAATATTTAAGTGGTGAAAAGTTATAAAGAGATTTTTGCTGTTCAGCCAAATAACATCCAACGATGGATTCATTTACACTTTTTTGTAGCTTTTCTAGTTCTAACTTTTTAAAAATAGCTCTTGTGTTTCTTTAAGTTTTGGTGTATAAGTGTTGTTGTTAAACTATTTCCGCTATTTGAAAGGAGAATCCAAATGAAGCTATCAAGAACTTTTTTAGCTACCAGCCTATGTCTTTCCCTCGTTTTTGTTTCATTCCTAAGTTATTCAGTTTCAACAGTTACTGCCCAAGATACAACTAAAATCGCTTTGCAACGCGGCTATCGAACCGGATATTCAGACGGTTATATGGCGGGGTATCGTGATTCCATCGAAAATTCGACTCGCAGTGTAGAAAAACACCGCGAATATACCAAAGGAGACCGTGCATATTCAAAAGAATACGGCTCAATAGAAGATTATCGAGATGGTTATCAGCAAGGTTTTGAATCAGGGTATGTCACCGGATTTGAAAAAAGGTCGTTTAATGCGACTTTGCCTACGGAATTGAAACGGCGCGGTGGAATTACATCCAGTCCAAACGTAACACCAATTACCCCCAAACAACAACAGCAACCCCCGACAATTCAAACTCCAAAAAACGAACCTGTTTATTCACAGGTCAGTGGTGAGCCCATTATTCTGATTCCGCAGGATACGGAATTAACAATTGAACTTTTAGGCGATTTGAATACTGAATTAAACAAAGAAGGTGATAAATTCCAAGCCAGAATCATTACTCCTTCTGAAATAAACGGCTCAATCATCGAAGGCCGAATTACCAAAATTCAAAAACCCGGTCGCGTCAAACGGCGTTCGGAGATGTCACTTTCCTTTGATGTGATTCGATTGACAGAATCACGCTGGAGCAATTTTAGCGCAATTTTGACCGAAGTTACTCCGATCAAAGGCGATAACATCAAGAAAATTGATATTGAAGGAACGGTTCAAGGACAGAGTTCATTAAAAAGTGATGGAGTTAAAGTCGGAGCAGCAGCCGGCTCAGGCGCATTAGTCGGGGCAATGGTCGGTGGTCCGGTCGGAGCAGCAGTTGGCGCAGGTGTCGGTGCGGCTTTCGGTGTCGGCGCAGTTGTTGTCGAACGTGGCAAGCATGTTAAACTGGCTAAAGGTCAACAAATGAAAATCAAGAGTGCCTAAGAAACTCAGATCAGATACTCTGAGCACTAAAAGTAGAAAGTAAGTAGGCAAATTTAGAAATAACAATCTTCTCGCCTGACAACCCCCTTACTTCTCTGCGTTAAATTTTATTCAATTTTATTCCGCGAGTTCGATAATTCGCGGATTTTTTTTGCTAAAATATATTGATGATGATTGCTTTGCTGACCGATTTTGGCACAAAAGATTATTTTGTCGCAGCGATGAAAGGCGTTGTGTTGTCAATAAATGAAGAGGCAAAAATAGTTGATATTACACACGAAATCGAGCCGCAAAATATTAAATCAGCAGGCTTTACTTTGGCTTCGGTTTATCAAAACTTTCCGCCGAAAACAATTTTTGTCTCAGTAGTTGACCCAGGAGTGGGTTCCAACCGGCGGGCAATTTTGGTCGAAACGGACAAATATTTTTTCGTTGCTCCTGACAATGGTTTGCTCAGTTTTATCTTTCAACGGGAGCAGGATTTTCAAGTTTTTGAATTAACCGATCCGCGTTTTTTTCTGCCAAATGTCAGTAAAACTTTTCACGGACGCGATGTTTTTGCTCCGGTTGGTGCTTGGCTTTCAAAGGGAATTGAACCGAAAGAATTTGGGAGTAAGATTAATGATTTTATCAAATTTGAGAATATCAAACCCAAACATATTTCCGTAAATCTTTTAGAATCTGAAATTATTCACATTGATAGGTTCGGAAATTTGATCACGAATTTGAAAAGAGAAGATGTAGAAAATGATTTTACTATTGAAATAAACGGAAAAATAATTGAAAAACTTCTAGATTTTTATGCAGAGGCTGAACCGGACGAAATCTTTGCAATTTTTGGAAGTGCGGACTATTTAGAGATAGTTGCCTATCAAAATTCGGCTCAGGATTTATTAAAAGTGAAAACAGGTGAAAAAATAAAGGTAAAATTTACTTAAAATAACACTACAACTTGTCGTTTGAAAAGGGCTTTGCTATCTTTAAACTAAGACATTTAACTTAATATTTACAAGGGATAAAACAATGGAAACAGGTAAAGATTCAACCGCCGCTACACCAGCCGCTAATGCAGGATTACGCGGAGTCGTCGCTGCCCAAAGCAAAATCGGCGACGTAAATGGCGAACAAGGTATTTTAATTTATCAGGGTTATGACATTCACGATTTAGCCGCTAATTCGAATTTTGAAGAAGTCGTTTATTTACTATGGAATGAACGTTTGCCCAACCAAGCCGAACTCGACGCCCTCTGCGCCGAATTTCGCGCTCATTATGCAATTCCAGCCGAAATTGTTGAAATGATGAAGGCTTTTCCAAAAGATGCAGAGCCAATGGATGTCTTACGGACAACAGTTTCTGCACTGGCTTTTTTTGACAAAGAATCAGCACACAAAACCGACCGAGACAGTGCAGTCAAAGCCTCTATCAAATTAACCGCCCAATTTCCGGCCTTAGTCGCTGCGTGGGAACGCATTCGTCAGGGCAAAGATGTCGTTGCACCGTTACCGGATCAGAGCATTGCATATAACTTTATGTATCAATTAAAAGGTGAAACGCCTGATGCAGAAGAAGTTCATATGATGGATATTTGCTTGATTTTGCACGCTGACCACGAACAAAATGCTTCTACGTCTACAGTACGTTTAGCTGGTTCT
>DAORIL010000065.1:0-16123 GCA_035438525.1 Pyrinomonadaceae bacterium | reverse complement strand
GTGAATGCACAAGACATGGTTTGATCGAAATTTGTGGTTCTATGACTTATCTAGGCCGGGCCGTAGCAGGTAAATCTATTAGCAATTTTGAAATATTTATTTATAAACGGGGTGACCCGGATAAAATTCTCGGGACAATTCGATGTAATACCTCAATGAAAGCAAGTTTATTTAGAGAAGTTGGAAGTGAAATAATAGATATGTCATTTGAAACTAAACCCTTGGATATTGCTTCAATATCCATAACTTTTACAGCAGGAGATTTAAAGAAAGATTGGTAAGTAAACAAAAAATCGAACAGGATTTAGGTAAATGAATGAGTAGCAAACTAGCTTTAACCATCAAAGATTTTCCGGTTCGTGGCGGGAACTTCACCTTTCAAATCATTAGTGCCAACATCGGTCAAAAAATGGTTGGATCGGCTGTTGTTCCGCGACTGATTGTGACCCGTAAAACAAACACTTATTCTTCACGTTTTTGGATGATGGCTAACTTGCGGAAAGTAAAACCCGATGATTCAAGTTTATGGTTGCCCCAATTAACCGTTACTCAGGATTCTTTTGCAGCAACCGGTAAATTCTTATCAGGCACAACCATTGATTTTTTCGATGCCGTTATCGAAGATTTTTTACCCTTTGGAAAAGAAGAACAAATCACTTTTTCTGCGGACCGAAAATCAGGCGAATTTACGATTTCAAATATTCAGGTCGGATTAGATTAAAGAGGATTAGCCATACCCAAAACAATTGGTTGTTATCTAGTTTCCTTTTTGGAGCAAAAAGTATGTCGGTTAATTTTGAAGAACAATTTTTATTGGTGTTATCACCCTTTGACAGAAATGTTGATGCATATGGCAAGGACGATCCGAGATGGGGTCATATGAAACCACCTGAGCCCGTTAAAAATGCCGATGCTTGGACAGTGGCAGTCCGCGAAGATATCAAAAAGATTTCGAAAACAAAAGTTGGGAATCTTTTACTACGTTCTATCAAATATCACGGACAAATAATTACCATCCGTCCGAAACAATCAAATGACTGTAATTCGGAAACGGGATTTGGTGACGAGATACATAAAAAAGATAATCTCCAAATTGGCACCGGAGCGACTATTAAGTTTGACCCTGAAATTTATAAAACTAGCGGTATTTGTGAGACAAAACATTTGGCAATGGGCGGGTTTCATATCGAATCTCATGAAACGCTTATCCACGAACTTGTTCACGCCTTTCGTTTTATCTCTGGAAAATTTAATGCGAAAACTGTTAGCAAAGGTCTCGCTTTTTACAATACTAATGAAGAATTTAACGCTATCTTAGTGCAAGGAATTTATGCTTCTGAAAGGCGTGCACCGGTCCGTGCCTCTCATTTTCATCATTTTGAGATTGATAAACAACTAAACGGTTCGCTAAAGTTTTTCCAAGCCAGTTCGGAGTCTTTCAGATATGTGGAAAAGTTTTGTGTTGAAAACCCTGGATTTACAAAGGGTTTCATCAATATAAATACTCATTTTAATCCGATAAATGCCTATTATCAGGACAGAGAAACAGCTAGACAATTTTCAAAGTCAGCCTATGCCTATGGAAGGGATGCGATGATACCAATTGTGAGAACAACGATAAAATTTTTAGAGAAAAATTTATAAACATCATAAATACATAGTTTCCGAGAATAATTTGCAAATTCTTTTTTGCAAAAATGGAAAAGTCAAGGAAAAAAAGAAATGATGCAAAATCCATTAGTATTATTCGTGTTTTTTATCATTGTTGCCTTTGGTTTTGGGACGGTTTCTGCTTAATTTACGTATGAAATCCGTGAAGTGCTAAACACAGAAAAGTTTAAACAAGTTCAATCGAAAAACAACCTAAAGGTTGACGATCAAATTGTTTTAACTGCCGGGTTTCCCTTGTTGCAAAGCCAAATCGGGATAAGTTATGATTTCCATTATCCTAACGTGTTTTCAATCCTTTTCTAACTGAGCCAAACGCTTTTCTAGATCACGAATCGTTTTTGCCATATCTCCCAACCGTCGATAAGCCGCAGTTGAACGAAGCCAATCGCGATTATCAAACGCGGGAACCCCTGACATGATTTTGCCGTTTTCGACATCGTGCGAGGTGGCGGATTTAGCAGTTAAAACTGCATCATCCCCAACCCTTAAATGTCCCGCAATGCCTACTTGTCCCGCTAGGATAACTCTTTTACCAATGACCGAACTTCCGGCTAATCCTGTTTGCGAACAGATCAGCGCATCCTCTTCAACTGTGCAGGAATGACCGATTTGCACTAAATTATCAATTTTTGCGCCGCTCTTAATCCTTGTTTCGCCGACCGAAGCGCAATCTATTGCGGAATTTGCACCGATTTCGACATCGTTTTCGAGAACTACCCGCCCAACCTGCGGAATTTTTAACCAATGTTTTTCTTCATCCTTGGCATAACCAAAGCCATCCGAGCCGATGGTCGTATTGTTGTGGATGATACAGTTTTCCCCAATTTCGCAATTTTCCCGGATTGAAACGCCCGAATGAATAATTGATCCTTTACCAATTCGAACTCCATCATAAATCGTTGCATTGGGAAAGATTTTGACATCTTCAGCAATTTCACAATCTTTGCCAATTACTACATTTGCTTTTATTTCAACGTTTGCGGCAACTTTTGCAGTTTCGTCAATGACTGCTGAGGGATGAATTGAATCCTTGATTGGTGGTTCAGGGTGAAAAACTCTTAAAGCGCGGGTGTAAGCAACATAAGCATCCTTTGCGCGTAAAACTGCGATGTCACCACGTTCGATTTTGACATTTTCATTTAAGAAAATTGCACTTGCTTTGGTTTCTTTGATTTGGGGGGTGTATTTTGGATTGGCTAAAAATGTTATTTCACCCTTTTCAGCAATATCTAAACCTGCTGCTGATTCGATCTCTAAATCAGGATTACCGATCTCAATAGTTGAAAATGTTTTTTCGGCTAATTCGATAAGTTTCATATAAAAAATTTTTCTGACAACTCAAATTGATACCTAGGCATCACCTAATAACTATGAACGAAAAAATTCTACCCCAAACCGAGCGAAAATACACGGTCGAAGAATATCTTCGACTGGAAAAGAAAGACGGCACGCGACACGAATACGCCAACGGCAAAATTTTGACGAAAAGCGGTTCAGGTCGCCGGCACAATCTGATTTGCAGTAATATGACGATTGCCATTGGTAGTCGCGTTGTAGGACAAAAATTTGAGGTTTATGTCAACGGAATGCGGGTTCAGCTAAACTCGCGGAACTTTTGCTATCCGGATTTGATTGTCGTTGGTGCAAATCCGAAGTTTGATTCACAAGAACCTGATGTTTTATTAAACCCGACAGTAATCATTGAAGTTTCATCGCAAGCCACCTCAACCCGCGACAAAACTGAAAAATTGGAAGGTTATCTGGCAATGGAAAGTGTTCGTGATTGTCTCTTGGTCAGAGAGGACAATTTACGGGTTGAGCATTATGCCAAACAAAGTCCCAAGCAATGGATGTATAAAATCTATGACGGACGGGATGATATTGTTTCGTTGGATTCCACCAATTGCAAAATCTCCATAGCTGAAATTTACTCCCAAATCAATTTTGGGAACTAAAATTCAAGTTAAAGGTGTTGAAAATTAAGTTTTGGGTTCTCCAAATCTAATTTGGGGTTCCCAATATTTAGGTGTGGGTTCTGTAAATTCAGTTTTGGGTTCATCAAATCAGGTTAAAGGTTCTGAAAATTAATAAAGAGGTTCCTCAAATTAAATTCGGGGTTTATCAAATCAACGAAGCGGTTCACCAAATTAAGGAAAGGGAACATCAAACTAAATTTAAGGTTCAAAAAATAAGCAAGTTGTTACTTAAATTAAGTTAGAGGTTCTATGAATTTAGTTGGGTGAATCTCTTGCTTGATAAAAGGTTCTATAAACTTGATTAGAATTAGTTTAAATCTGGTAGTTTCAACTCAAAATAAAAAAAATAGATTGGTCATTAAGGCAGTGAAACAACAAAGTTCCACTATAATTAACTCATCAACAAATTGGGCAATATCTAAAATGAGTTGGAACATTTCAGTTTCGTTGCGCTTAGTTTTGATTCTATGACAATTTTGCCAAAATTAAGCTAATCGACAGATGTCTTCACTTTTTATTCAATAATTCAACCAAAGCATTTTTGGCATCGTTATTTTGGGGATTTAGAAGGATTGATTTTTTGAGCATTAAGATTGCTGTATCTTTTTTACCTGTTTGGGCTAAAATCTCTCCGTAGGCTTCAAAGGCATTGGAATCCTCAGGAAAATATATTGTTAGTAATTTTGCTGTTTCCAAGGCTAAATCTTCGTGTTTCGTTACTTTAGCATCGTCCAACAACTGAAAGGCTAATTCCGCCATTTCTGCTCCGTCCAGGTAATAGTTTACATCTGATTTTAGCTCAAGAAGTTTGCCAAAAGCCCCATCAATTCCTTTCTCAACCATAGTTAATCCGTAATCCCGAACCAAGGATTTGGCGGGGAAAGTAAATGTCGTATTGTTCAAAATATTAATGGCAGCCAGACCAATTCGATAAGTTTGGCGATTAAAGGAGTTATCAAAGACAATAACAGTTTGACCTTTTGTAATATTTCGCAAAAATACGGTGACAATTCCTGGTCTGCCGCCACCATGCCAGACTATCTTTCCTCCTGATTCATCTTCATAAATAAACCAACCTAATCCATAAAACGAGTTGAGCGTGCCGGTTTTGGCATTTTTCCCATTGATCAATTTCATTGGAGTAAATGTTTCGTCCAAAGTGGTCTGTTTCAGCAATTTGCCTGAATAAAGTGCCTGGTCAAATTTCAGCATATCTCCAGTTGTGGTGATAATCCCGCCATTGCCTGTAAATCCTCTCCATTTGGGCATCTCAACGCTTTGCAATTCTTTGGCATAAAGTGTTGGATAAATTTGATTTTTGGTTGTCCCGGCATCAGTGGTTTTTAGTAAATCAGTTTCAAAATAGCTGTTATTCATCTGGGCAGGAACGAAAATTTGCTTTTGGACATAATCTTCAAATTTCATTCCTGATAACTTTTCGATCAACAATGCGAGCAAACAATAACCGGAATTTGAGTAACTCCAACCTTCACCAGCCTTAAAAAGCAGAGGCTTATTCCACGTTTTTAAAGCGGGAATTATATCGGAATTGGTGAAAATTTTTTCTCGATTTTTAGCAACAGGCTCCTCGAACATCTGAAAATCAGGCAAGCCGGAAGTATGCGACAATAAATGCCGAATGGTAATTTCTGGATAGGGAAAATCAGGGAAGTATTTAACTAGAGTGTCTTCAAGATTTATTTTCCCCTTGTCTTTAAGCTGTAAAATTGCAGTTGAGGTAAATGTTTTTGTGATGGAGGCAAGTTGGAATCTTGAATTTTCGTTATTTACAAGTTTATTCTTTTCGTCTGCGAACCCGAACGACTTCTGATAAATCACCCGCCCCTTTTCAGCCACCAACACATTACCGTTGACGGGATAGAGCGACGAAGCGAAAAGTTTATCTAAATTAGTAGTAATGGTTTGAGCAAATAAATTTGAAGTGCAAAAAAATGCAATCGTGAAAAATAGAAGCTTAAAAATGTTTGGTTTCATAAATAATTCTTTTGTCCAAACACTAATTTAACAAATTTGATTTTCGCCAAATAGAATGATGTTTGCCTTGAGGATTACAAAGCTTCATAATCACTTGGCAAAAAATTAGTCATTTGTTTAAAGGTGCGGGTGAAATGACTTTGGTCAGCAAATCCGCATTGATAGGCGATTTCTGTTAGTGAAAAAGCAGGGGTTTTGATAAAACCCAGCGATTTTTCAATTTTCAACCGACGACGATATTCGCCCAACGTGCAGGAAAGATATTTTGGGAAATATTTCGAAATCGTGGTTGGATAAACATTTGCAACTTTGGCTAAATCTTTTAGTGAAAAAGGTTCATTCCAATTATCATTGAGCAATTCTAAAACAGTTTTGAGCCAATCGGGATGTGAACTCTTTGTCGTATTTTCATTTTCAAACAAATTCATAAGTAACATCTCAATCGAACAGTTCGAAAACTCATCAAGTATTAGCAATTCCTTGTAAATCTTTAACAAAACGAATTTAGCCTTTGGATTTTTAGTTACAGAATTTTTCAATGTTGCCTCATCAATCGGCTTTTCGGAAAACAAAAAATTGCTAAGTTCGAGATTAATATTGGTTGTCGGGAATAGCTTATAAATTGTTTGATGCGGTTCGCCTGCGTGAAAAAACATCAGCTCGCCGGATACTCTTTCGGTTTCCGAAGTTTGCCGTTTATCAATTATTCCACCATTTAAAACAAAACTTAGATGTAGTTTTTCATGATAATGCAATAAATCGGTCAGCCCATTTTCGTTGACGGTTGTTGTAGTAAGTTGTCCTTTTGAATCCGGCAAAACAGCTATTTCACGGGAGAATTTTCCGCTGTTCAAATCCAAAATTGATTGCATCGGAAGAGCAGAATTCATAATCTCAGGGTTTTCTCTTAACTCAGTATCCAAATACAATACACCAAAGACAGAAATTTTGTGACACTTAATTTTACAACAAATTCACCGGATCAATCTCAACATTTACTGTTTTCATATCACAAAACTTTTCTTGGGCTTCATGTAATGCAAAATCCAATAACTCGCGCAATTTTTTACGGTTGACGGATTTAATCAGCATTTGCAAACGATGTTCGCCTTTTAATCTTGCCAGCGGAGCAGGCGCAGGTCCGAGAATTCTGGCTTGGCGTTCAGTATTGGCGTTGTTTAAACATTCTTTCAGAATCATCGCGTTATCAAAAGCATAATTATAATTGGCGTGATGAACCAGAATCGAAGCCAAGGCCACAAACGGCGGATAACCTAGTTTTTGCCGAAAACGAATTTCTTCGGCGTAAAAGTCTTCGTAGGATTGTGTGCAGGCATGTTGGAGTGCGTAATGGTCGGGGTAAAAGGTTTGAATAATAACTCGACCTTGCAACAGTCCGCGTCCGGCACGCCCTGCGACCTGAGTCAGCAATTGAAAGGTTCTTTCGGCAGAGCGAAAGTCGGGTAAGCCTAATCCGGCATCGACCGAAACTACTCCAACCAAGGTAACATTTGGAAAATCGTGACCTTTGGCTAACATTTGGGTTCCGACCAACATATCAATTTTATGTTCGCTAAAATCTAATAAGGTTTCTTCAAACGATTTTCGCCGACGGGTTGAATCGCGGTCAACCCGCGCAATTCGCAAAGTAGAAAATTTTCGGCGCAGCATATCTTCGATCTGTTCCGTTCCTTCACCGATAAAATAGATAAATTTAGAATCGCAAAACGGACATTTATGGGGAACTTTTGCCCGAAAACCGCAATAATGACACATCAAAACATTATCGCGCCGATGAAATGTCAACGTAATATCGCAGTTTTGGCAGCGAATTGTTTCGCCGCAGGTTCGACACAAAACAAATTGGGAAAATCCGCGCCGATTGAGCAAAATAATTGATTGTTCCCCTTTGGCGTGGGTTTCTTCGATGGCTGTCAGCAGTTCATCGGAAAAGATTTCGTCCTTGCCGTGTTCTTTGAAAACATTTCGCATATCAACCAACTCAGCTTTTGCCAACGGCCGATTTCCAATCCGATTCGGGAGATGCAAATAAATGTATTTATTGTTCTTAGCGTTATGGAATGTTTCCAGAGAAGGAGTAGCTGAACCCAGAACAACGACTGCTTTGGCAAAGTTTGCACGAACGACAGCCACATCTCTAGCGTGATAAAACGGTGATTCCTGTTGACGATAACTGCCATCGTGTTCTTCGTCAACGATAATGATTCCAACATTTTGCAGCGGCGCAAAGATTGCGGAACGAGTTCCGATAACAATCCGAGCCGAGCCGTTGCGAATTCTCCGCCATTCGTCAAAGCG
Source organism: Pyrinomonadaceae bacterium (assembly GCA_035438525.1). Lineage (GTDB taxonomy): Bacteria > Acidobacteriota > Blastocatellia > Pyrinomonadales > Pyrinomonadaceae > JAIBCC01. Next base: position 8,162 of record DAORIL010000065.1, on the reverse strand, counting down.
TTCTCCGGTCGAAAGTGAAGAGTGAAGAATGGCAACTTGTTCCCCAAAAACCTGACCTAAACGACGCGAAAATACTGGTGTTAAGGCGATTTCAGGGACTAACATCAAACCTGTTTTACCCAGCTCCAATGCTTTGTTCATTGCCCGAATATAAATTTCAGTTTTACCGCTGCCGGTTACGCCATGGAGCAAAAATCCTTGATAATTGTTGGAAGAAATGGCATTTGCAATTGTTTCAAAGGCATCCGCTTGTCCATCCGATAAAGTTAAATCGAGTGCATCGGGTAATTTGGCATTTTCCAAAGGATTACGGCGGACTTCACGGACAAAAGTTTGGACAACCCCTTTTTTTTCTAAAGTTTGAATGACCGACGATGAAATATCAGCCTCTTCTAAAAGTTCGGTAAAACCAAATTCGCCATCGTTTTCAATTAAAATTTGGATAATCTGCTCTTGTTTTTCATTGAAAACTAATTTGTTAAAGTTAGGTAATAAACGAACTGCTTTTCTACGTTTGGGTTTGGTTTTAGTCGCCAATGTTTTTTGAAAACTTGTCACCCAATTTTGTTTAACCAGATCGCGAAGAATTCGATTAGCGGTTGAAGCCCCAAATTGTTTGGTCAATTGGCGCATCGAAACTTCTTCTTGTTCGGACAAATAGTTCAAAATTTGCACTTTTGCGGTTTTTGCCGTGGAAACTTTAAACAGTTCATCGCGTCCTGTGGTTGTAATTTGGACAATTTGCTCGGTTTCGACATTTACACCTGCAGGAAGGGAAGCCTTTAACACTTCGCCCCACGAAGCTGAATAATAATCGGCAGTCCAATTAGTTAGCCGGAGGATTTCTTCAGTGATGAGCGGTTCTTCGTCTAATAATTCAATTGCTTCCTTGATTTGGGATTCTTCAATTCCTAAACTTTCGTCCAAAGTTTCATGTAATTCAACGGTGTAACCAGTCAAATTCCGTTTGCCGAAAGGAACAAGCAATCGAGAGCCGATTTGGACATTTTCCCGAATATTTTCAGGCAAACGATAGGTAAAGGTTTGCTTCAAAGGTAAGGGAAGAGCCAGTTCAGCAAATTGTGGCGGATTTTGGTTTGGAAACATCTTGAAAAGTTTCGCAAATGTTGACAGATGTGACAAGTAAGAATAAATTTAAATGACAAAAAACGCTGTATTCCAACTTTCTTTTATTTCAATTAAATTATATTTTATCTGCAATCATTTTAAAAATTGAACGGAGGAAATGATGAAAAAACTGCCCCTAATTATTTTGATTTTGGTTTCGTGTTTTTTTCAAATTATTTCGCAAACAAAAAAAGCAACAACCATAACAACCAAAAAAGTTATTCCGGTAAAAACAGCAACCCCAACGCCAACAGCAATTAAATCTACAATTACTCCTACCCCAACTGCGGTAAAAACTGCTCCTGTGGTTAACACTCCGGCAAATTTAACCGGGCTGGAAGCCGAAGTTTTAGCTGAAATCAATAAGGTGAGAACTAATCCAAAAGAATATGCCAAAATTTTTGAAGAATATCTAAAAACCAATAGCGGAAAAATATTTAAAATTGATGGGACGGAACTTTTAACCTTTGAGGGCAAGGCTCCCGTTGAGGAAGTAATTGCTTTGCTCAAACAACTTTCTCCTTTACCCGAATTTAAGGCAATAGACGGACTAAACAAAGCTGCTAAAGATCACGCACAGGATTTAGCTAAAAATAATAAATCTGGACATCAAGGAAGTGACGGAAGTATGCCGGACACCAGAATTGCCCGATATGGAATAGCCAATCAGATCAACGAAAATATCAGTTATTATACTAAGACTGCCCGGCGAGTGGTGATGACGATGTTAATTGATGATGGAACCAGCAGCCGCAATCACCGTAAAAATGTATTAAGCACAAACTTGAAAGTTCTTGGAATAGCAATGGGTGAAAATAAAGAGTTCGGAAACTTTTGCGTGATTGTTTTTGCTGATAATTTTATTGATAAAAAAGGCGGAATCAAGTCGTTTTAGCTAGATAATCCCGAACCTTTTTCATATCTTCCCAAACCTCGCGTTTTTTGCTTGCATCACGCAACAAATACGCGGGGTTAAAGGTCGGCATTAATTTTATTCCTTGGTAATCGTGGAATTCACCTCGAACCTGTGAAATTGCCTTTTTGGTATTAAGTAAGGCTTTGGTTGGGGTATTTCCAAGCGAGATAATGACTTGCGGTTTGATCACCGCTATTTCACGATGTAAATATGGAGTAAAAAACGAAAGAATTTCGGGCGTTAGTTCATCACCTTGGGAAATATATTTAACTACATTAGTTAAATAACAATTCCGCCGACTCAATCCAATCGCCAGCAAGATCTTTTCTAATAATTCCCCTACCGGACCGCGAAAAGGTTCACCAAATTCCGCATCCGGCGGTCCCGGTGATTCTCCAACGATAACAATTTTAGCATTCGACTTTCCAACCCCAAAAACAAAAACTCGTTCGGCAAACATTGGCAATTGTTTGGCTTTGTCCAACATTTCTGCGTTGATTAGCTCCAGAGTTTCGTTGGACTCGATAGGAATTGAATCGAAAAGGGAATCTTGCATCATTTTCAAGTTGATGGGATTAATTTTAATTCCGTTGCCTTCTTTAATTTGAGAAAATTTTACTTTAATCAAAAATTATTAAAATACATTGTGTAGTCGGTAATTTTGTATAAAGTTATTTTCGAGAAAAATACGAAAAAACTAAAGTGGAAATTTGTCTAATTGGACTCAGAAATAAGTAGAAATATGGGATTGTCGCAAATAAAGTTTTATTAACGGACAGTTGATAATGGATATGAGAATCGTTTTGGTTAAAAATTCCCATTGCCGCCAAATAAATCAAAGCAGATAACCAAGCAACAAGCCAAATAATCTGAGAAAACAAAAGCGAAGTTGATTTGTTCAAAAAAAGAAGAATAAATCTGATTGAAAAGATAATTCCGACAACAGTTTGGAGGGATAAAGTTTTGAGGAGGCTAACCCAAGCCTCAGTCCATTCAAATTCAGAAAAAGGCAAATCGATAAGATTTGAAAACACTTCGATTAAAAGAATAATTGCTATCAAAAATGAGGCAATCTTTGAAAGTAGTTTAGTTTTATTTAGATTTTGTTGGTAGCTTTCAATAAAAGCCATAATCTTTACCCCAAACTATTTAAATAATCCCGAACCTTTTTCATATCTTCCCACGCTTCGCGTTTTTTCGATGGATCGCGCAAAAGATAAGCGGGATGGAACGTCGGCATTACTTTAACCCCATAAAAGTCCTGAAAATTACCACGCAATTTAGTGATACCAACTTTTGTTTCCAATAGATTTTGGCAGGCGGTATTGCCTAAAACTACAATCACTTTTGGACGGACAACCGCAATTTCACGGATCAAATATGGTTTGCAGGTTGCTGATTCAACCGGAGTTGGTTGGCGGTTTCCCGGCGGGCGACAGCGATTGATATTACCGATAAAAACATCTTCGCGTTTCATTCCGATTGCCTCAATGATCTTGGTCAAAAGCTGCCCGGCTTTTCCGACAAAAGGTTTGCCTTGAACATCTTCATCCGCGCCGGGAGCCTCGCCGACAAACATAAGATCAGCTTGCAAATTTCCCGTGCTATGAGCAATTTTGGTGCGTTCCTTGCACAGATCACATCTTTGACAATTACCGATTTCGGCTTGAATTTCGGCAACGGTTTCCGTTGAATCAGGTAAAGCTTGGCTAATGTCCCCAAACAAAGTTTCGGTTGGATTGAGTTCAATAGTTTTCTTAGGCATAGGTTCGGTATTAGTCTGAATTGGAACTGGAATATTTTCCGGGGTAGAAATTTTGGAAAGTTTCAGCAAGTTTGATAAACGGGAATTTCCTTGAGTATTTGTTTTGGGCGGTTCAATTTTGGCTTCAATTGATTTAGTTGAAACCATTTTTAGAATTTCTTCACCCGGCACAACATAATCCAATTTGGGATCTTGGATTTTGGACTTTTGAACTGGTTCTTCAACAATTGAAGAAAATTTTAAATTTGGTAATTCAGCATTTAGAGAGTCAACGCCAAGTTCTTGCAGATAGAGAACTTGTTCGCGTAATTCAGAAATTAAATTGGATAAATCTTCGTTCACTAGTCCCTCGTTCCTTGACCTTTATTTCTCAAATGCAAAACTTCATCTAAAATCCTATTTGCCAATTCATTTTTAGAAATTAAAGGCAATTCGACGGCAATTTCTTTTGTAATAATTGTAGCCTGATTTTCGTCTGAACCAAAGCCTGCGCCTTTTCGTGTGACATCATTGGCGACGATCATATCAAGATTTTTTTTCTCTAATTTTCCACGGGCATATTTGATAACATCATTGGTTTCGGCAGCAAATCCGACCACCAATAATCCTTCGTGACGGTTCTTTGAAACCTCAGACAAAATATCAGTCGTGCGTTCAAGTTCAATAGTTAAGGATTCATTATTTTTTTTAATTTTGTTATCGGCAATTGTTTGGGGACGATAATCTGCAATGGCTGCTGCTCCAATGTAAATCGTTGCATCCGGGAGATTTTCCATTACTGTTAGGTGCATTTCTCTGGCTGAAATAGCATTGACAATTTTGACATTTTCCGGAGGTTTTACGCTAACTGCTCCTACAACGACTTTTACTTCTGCACCTCGTTTTGCTGCTTCTTCGGCAATTGCGAAACCCATTTTTCCTGATGAATGATTTGAGATAAACCGAACAGGATCAATCGCTTCACGGGTTCCGCCTGTGGTTATCAAGATTTGTTCCCCTAACAAATCTTGAGTCGCAAGTCTTAAGTCTAAGGTCTCAGGTTTATTTTTACTTGAGACTTGAGACTTGCGGCTTAAGACTTTTAAAGCCGTTTTCACAATTCGGTCAACATCTTCCAATTTACCTGTTCCGACCGTTTCACAAGCCAATCTGCCCGAAACAGGTTCAACAAATTGCACCCCATCTTTTCTTAATTGTTCAATATTGCGTTGTGTTGCGGGTTGAAACCACATAGTTGTATTCATCGCCGGAGCAATCAAAACAGGTGCGGTTGAGGCAAGGTAAGTCGAGGTTAAAAAATCATCAGCAATTCCATTAGCAAATTTAGCAATGATGTTAGCCGTGGCAGGCACAACTAACATTAAATCAATATTTTGCGAAAAATTAATGTGAGCAATCGGGTCAGGATTATTTGGTTCGTAATCATCAACCAAAACATATTTTTCGGTCAATGCACGAAAGGTCAAAGGTTGAATAAATTCTGTTGCGTGACGAGTCATACACACTTGCACCTCACAACCTGCTTTTTGCAAACCGCGCAAAACCTCAATCGCTTTATAGGCGGCGATTCCACCGCTAACACCTAACCCAACTCGAAATTTTTTTTCAGACATAGAAATTATTTTTAACGCAAAGCCGCCAAGATGCAAAGACGCAAAGGTTTAAAAGCCCTAATAAACAAATTTTACAACAAAAACCGACTGAGACTATGATAATATTTCTTCAATCAAAGTCTGGACGGAAAAAAAGATGAGTCAGCCAACACTTTTTGAACCAAAAACTACAGAGGTAGAAAAGATCATTCTCTACGCTCTCGGAGATTTTCAATCCCGAAAAAAAGTTCTGGCGGAACGGGAATTAGCCCTTGACCGTTTGAGCGGAGCATTCAAGCGAGCCTGCGAAGTGTTTGAAATTGACGAAATAAATGATGAACAGATAGCCGCAAGTTTAGAGAAACTTGGTGCAAAGGTGGTAAAAGTTCCTAGTTTTGTGGCTAAACATCCTTTTCGCGTAACAGTTTCCAATGAACTGGCTGAAAATTCTGCACAATTTTACCAAAATGAATTGCTAAAAGCTAAATAATTACTTATCTAATTCAACTACTAATAACGCCTGATAATTTTGGGCGTTTTTTTTACTTTGCTTGAACCATTTTCAATTAATTTTTTGCGATTAGGATTGAGAGGTAAAATTTTATGAAAAAAATCAGCTTAACAATTATTATCGGATTAATTTTAGCAACATTTTCGTTTGGACAAACTGCACAGGAATTTTTAAATCGTGGAATTGTAGATTATAAAAACAAGCAATATTCAGAAGCAATTAATAATTTCAATCAATCAATTAAACTCAGCCCAAATTCTCCAACTCCATGGTTTAATCGCGGACAGGCGTATTTTTATTCGGGAAATTTGGAGCAGGCAATTGCTGATTATTCTCAGGTTTTAAGGCTTAACCCAAGTTACTTGGATGCACTTTTTCAACGCGGATTGGCTTATAACAGACAGAAAAAGCAGGATTTAGCGATTGCCGATTATTCTCAAGGAATCATCCTTGCGCCAAATGATTCGCAGTTTTGGTATAATCGGGGAATTGCCTATTACGATAAAGGCGAGCTTGATCTGGCATTTGCCGATTACAATCAGGCAATAAAACTCAATCCAAATTATATGAAAGCCTTTGTTAATCGGGGTTCGGTTTATTACAAAAAGAAACAATATGATTTGGCGATTTCTGATCTGAATACTGCCCTTAAAATTGATCCAAATTACCCGGAAGCATGGGGAAATCGTGGTATGTGCTATCTGGCATTAAACCAAATTGATTTAGCAATGGCAGATTATACACAAGCACTGAAAGTTGACCCAAATTATGTTAAAAGTTATGTAGATCGGGCAATTGCCTATAACAAAAAGAAACAAAATGATTTAGCCATCACCGATTTGAATCAGGCCATCAAAATTAATCCAAATTTCATGGGAGCTTATTTGATGCGCGGGGCGATTTATTTTGATACCAAAAGATTTGATCTGGCTAAAGTTGATTTTGAAAAGGTGTTACAACTTTCGCCTAATCAAAAATTAGCCACTGACACTCTTGCCAAAATTGCTGCAATGCCTAAATAGAGAAATTGTGTGACCTTTAATTTTTAGGAATTCTGCGAGTATGATTATGAGACTTTTTTACTTTATGAAAAAATCAAACAAGATAAACCAAATCATTACTTTAGGCGTAATTTTGATATTGACGGCAATGAGCGTTTTGGCCCAAAAACCAAAAGCAAAAACAACTCCAAAACCAAAGTCTAAAACTACGCAAACAGAAAAAGATATGGACTTTGCTGCTATGCTTGGTCTAAACGATACGTCAGATGATAAAGCCAAAGCCGAGGAGTTTTTCAAAAAAGGTCAAGCATTTTGGAAAAATCTCGATATTCAAGAGGCTATTGAAGCATTTACAGAAGCAATAAAACTTTATCCAAATTACGTCGCAGCTTTAGGTGAGCGGGGAACTATCAATTTTATGATTAACAAGCCCGAACTTGCCCTACCTGATTTTAATGCGGTGTTAAAACTTGAGCCGAAAAATACTAAGATTTTAAGTCTGCGCGGGCAAACCTTAACTACAATTGCGCTGAAGATTAAAGAAACTGAAATTATTTACAAACCTGCGGCCGATAATGCCCAAAAAGCATTAGCAGATTTTAATCAAGCCCTCGAAATTGAGCCGAATAATTCGAGCTTTTACAGCTATCGCGGCTATCTTTTGTTGGAATTTGATTTTCAAAAAGAAGCAATTGCAGATTTTAAAAAAGCTATTGAGATTGACCCAAAAAATGATTACGCCTACAGGTATTTCGGCTATGCAAAATTTTTGTCGGACGATGGAATGGGGATTACCGAACTTGGCAAAGCAATCGAACTGAACCCCAAAAATCCAGAATCGTATTTTATTCGAGGAAAAATTCATGGCGGGTTGGGTTTGCTTGATGAAGCCCTCAAGGATTTTACCAAAGCAATTGAGATAAATCGTTATAATCCGGAATATTACAACGCTCGCGGGATGATTTATTTTCGACGAAAGGACGGAGATGCCGCGGTCAAAGATTTTAGTAAGGCGATTGATGAAAAACGAGATTTTGGAATTGCCTATTTTAATCGGGCGATGACCTATAAAAAATTTCCTTATAGCGTCAGCACTGATGACAAAATGGATCCGTGGGCTAAAATCCCGATGCAACGGCGTAAAATGATGGAAGATTTTAGTTCAGCCATCAAATTCAATCCCAATTTTGCCGCTGCTTACATTGAACGTGGTTTGCTCAATTCAACCTCATTGGAAATACCTATTGAC
>DAORIL010000064.1:0-16210 GCA_035438525.1 Pyrinomonadaceae bacterium | reverse complement strand
CCGAGATATTCAGCCGGGGCTTTGATAATCAGCGGATACAATTCGTTTAACTGCGAACACATTTCAAAACAAATATCGCGCACTTCCTCTTCATTTCCCGCCTTCGGCATTCGCCCGATAAATAAACGATGAAATTGTTTTAAGTTCATCGTGTAAGTCAAAACAGTCGCCTTGATTCCGGGGTGGCAGCGGTTCCTGAATTCACGGTTTTCAGGACTTGCAGCGTCAAAAGATTTTAGATATGCAGCAGCTTTTTCAAATTCTTCCGGTGGTGTATTCGGATGTTTTACCAACAACGGAACATCCATCGCTTTTGTTTTAGAAGTCGTCAGACGTGAAACAACCGCTTCCGAATGAGCAATCATTTCCAAAGAAGCTTCAATCGAAATTCCTGCCAGTAAAAAGGTAATATTGGTTGCCGAAAATCCTGAAAGATGTCCGTGTTTGACAACAATATTTTTCAAATAATCAGCATCGTGTCGGTCAGAAAAATTCAGATAGGTCAAGCGATTATTAAATTCGGCAAGAGCTTCGTAGTCATTTTTGGAAAGATGAAGCTGTTGGAAAAGTTGTCGGGCAAAATCGGTCGGCTCGCTTTTTTGAATAATTTTAATTCCCGGTTTAAGAACAATTCCGTTTTCAACTTCTCCGCCTGCTAATTTGATTATTTCTTCAAACATAATCTTTTATCGCCTTTAGAATCAGACTTTGCGTCTCTGCTTTTGAGCCTGCCGAAGAAATAAAAATAGCGTTATATTTTTCGCCGACTTCACGGAATTTGGTCAAAAAATATCGCAAAGATTCTTCGGTGTGCCATTCTTCGGTCATATCTTTACCTGCTTCCTGCAATCGTTGCAGAGACATTTCGACGGGACATTCGAGAACGATATAGATTACATTTTCTTCGATCCGCAAAACATCATCCAAAGTCGTTTCCGATAAACCGCTGCGGTCATACGCTTCATAGCCAAGCCCTTTCAGAAATTCAACTGCTGAACTTTTTCCCGTTCCATCGTTGCCTTCAAGAAATATTTTTTTCATTGCTAATTTCATTTTAATTCATCCCCCAAAAAAAATCTTCGTTTAAGTTGCAAGAAAAAAAAATTAAGGCGTTCAATCAATCAACACCCGAGGTTCGGGGTTAAAAATTGGAGGCAATTATGAACAAATTTACTAATCCACTCGAAAATATAAAAATCGCGTCGCCCTGTTCGCAAGATTGGGATTCAATGGTTGGCGACACCCGCAAACGGTTCTGTGGCGAATGTAACCTCAATGTTTACAATCTTTCGGGAATGACCAAAGCTGAAGCAGAAAATCTTTTGATTAATGCCGAAGGTCGTTTGTGTGTCAGATTTTACAAACGCTCAGACGGAACAATTTTAACTGAAGATTGTCCGGTCGGTTGGGCGGCATTTAAACGTCGCATTTCAAAAACTGCGGCGGCAGTTGCTTCTTTAGTTTTCGGCGTGATCGGCGGATTGGGTGTTAGCGCATTGTTCAATAAATCGGAAAATGAAAGAGGCAGACATATAATGGGCGATATTGCTTACAAAACTACTCCGACCCCAACTCCAACCCCGAAAGCAACCCCAAATCCAAGAGAATTTACAATGGGTGCAGTAGCAATACCAACGCGAAAAGAAACTCCCACTCCAAAAACGACTCCAAAGAAAAAAGATTTAAAAGTGACGATTGAGAAAGTCATTAATGCTCCTGAAAATCAAAGCTGAAGCTCACTGCCCCCCGAACCAACCCCAAAAGAAAAGAACGCTGTGACATCCACCGTCAAGGCGTTTTTTTTATTTCATTTTTTTTGAGCCGTTTTTGAAAGAAATATTGCGTAATTTGGTAAGGGTATTTTAACAAAACTCTAAAATCGGAAAATTGAGGAAAAAGAATGTCAAAAATCAAATGTTTTTTAATCACTTTACTAACTGTTATTTTTTGCTTTAGCGCAGTTTACGCCCAAAAAACAGTTAAGCCCAAGGCTGCTAAAACTCCTGAAAAAAAATCTTTTAACGAAAAAGATTTATCCAATTTGCAGAAAAACGCCGAAAAACAACTCGAAGGAATTCCTTACCGCCTATCAACAATTACTGAGGAATTCGCTGATGGTAAAACTATTCCAACCACGTATGAAAAACATATTAGTGAAGAATTACCTCCTGACCGAAGCAGGTTCATTACTGAAAGAAAGACCGCGAATGGCATTGAGCGAGAGGAATTTATTATAATCGGACGCGAAAGATTCATCCGTGAAAATAATGGTGAATGGAAAATTTTTCAACCAACGGGAAGAGGAATGGGAAGCGGCAGCGGAAGAGGCGATGGCTCGAAAGTAGATTTTACCGAAGAAAACTATATGTTGGCTGGAGAAATGCTCAACGGACAAAAGACCGATCGTTATGAAACTATTACCCGATATACTTTTACTTACTCAGACAGAGTAGAAAAAAGGACAATCACTGAATCACACTGGTTTAATCAAAAAGGTTTACTAGTCAAAAAATTGGATGAAATAAATGACGAAACGAAAAAAACTATTAGGCGCACAACCGAGAATTACGAATATGATGTCAAACTCAAAATTGAAAAGCCGATAGTGAAATAACTTTGAATCAAAAAATTAAAAGACTGAACAACTTAGCTGCTCAGTCTTTTAATTTTTAATTACAACAAAATTTATGCAGCCGCTCCAACAACTTTTGCCGCCGCATCAGCCATTCCGTCAGCCGAGATAATTCCGATACCTGATTCGTTCAGAACCCGTTTGCCTTCTTCAACATTTGTGCCTTCGAGACGGGCGACAATCGGAATCGAAACTCCAAGATTTTTTGCCGCCGCGACAACTCCGTTCGCCACCATATCACAACGAACGATTCCGCCAAAAATATTGATCAAAACGGCTTTAACATTCGGGTCAGCCAATAAAATCCGGAACGCATTTTCAACCCGTTCCTGTGACGCGCCGCCGCCAACGTCCAAAAAGTTAGCAGGTTCGCCGCCGTGGAGTTTGATAATATCCATTGTCGCCATCGCCAAACCTGCGCCGTTGACCATACAACCGATGTTGCCGTCCAATTTGATATAGTTCAAATCAAATTTTGAGGCTTCGATTTCGAGCGGCTCTTCTTCGTCCAAATCGCGCAGTCCGACAAAATCTTTGTGGCGATACATGGCATTATCATCAAAATTAACTTTTGCATCCAAAGCAATTAAACGATTATCTTTGGTCAATAAAAATGGATTGATCTCGACCAATGACGCATCAATTTTTTCGTAAGCATCATAGAGCGACAGCATAAATTTTGTAGCTTGACCGATTAGTTCGCTCGGAATTCCAAGTCCGAAAGCTAATTTTCGAGCCTGAAACGGACGCAATCCAACCGATGGATCAATCGTTTCTTTCAAAATCAATTCCGGCGTTTCTTCGGCAACTTTTTCGATGTCCATTCCGCCTGCGCTTGATGCCATAAAAACATTTCTGCCCGTCAGGCGGTCAAGCGTGATACCAAGATAAAATTCACGGTCAATCGGCAAACCTTCTTCAATAAGGAGCGTTTTAACTTCGCGTCCTTCGGGTCCGGTTTGATGCGTAACTAACTGCATTCCGAGTATTTGCGAAGCAACTTCTTTAGCCTCCGCCGGAGATTTGGCAAGTTTAACCCCGCCGCCTTTTCCGCGTCCGCCAGCGTGGATTTGCGCTTTGACGACCACCACATCAGTTCCTAAATCCTTTGCCGCTTGTTCGGCTTCTTCGGGCGTGCGAGCCACGATTCCGCGTGGAACAGGCACACCATAAGTTTTCAAAATCTCTTTTCCTTGATATTCGTGAATTTTCATAATTTATTTTGATCTTTGATCTTTGATTTTTGATCTTCGATTAATTGATTTGGCGTTTTTCTTAGTGCCAAACCAAAATTCAAAATCACAAATCTAAAATCGAAATAAGTTTAGCTTTCTGTGCGTGAAAAAGCAAAAGGCAACCTCGAAAGGGTGCCTTTTTGATTAACGGAATATTTATCAAGCGAAATTAACGCTTTTTGATCGGCGCAACGATTTTAATATTGTCCAATATCCAATCCTGTCCTTCGGGGACATACTGCAGTTCAAATTCTGTAGTAATTCCGGCAGTCGGATAAGTCCCTTTGGTATTCAGAGTTTTGCCGACGACTTTAGCCGGAGAAGTAAAATTCGCTTTCATCGAACTAATCGAAGAAATATCCATCTGACCGTTAATAAACAATTGAAACTTCTGTTTGATCTGGTCAGGCGTGACCTGACGCTGTATGGTTTTGCTCAAATGCGAATGAAAAGTGGTAAAATCTGCTGATTTAACCGCGTCATTAAAGTCCAGCAAAGTAGTTTTAACAATTTCTTGCATTTCAGCATCAGCCGGAACTTCTTTTTTAGAAGCATCCGCCTTGGTAAAAGTGGGCTCTTTCTTAGGAGTTGCGGTGTTGGTCGGATAAGTGGTGTTAGTTGGCGGATCACCATCTTTTTTCCCTAAATCTCCAAATTGCTTATTACAATTGCAACCCAAAACAAATAATCCGACAATGATTAAGGCAATCAGACCGTTAAATACATTGCCCTTGCCAAATAAGATCTCACGCAGTTTGTTTTTCATAGTTTTTCCCTTTTATTTAAAATTTAAAATGACTTGATTATTTTTACTTTTACCCTTTGCGCCAAGGTTTAAGTAATTCCTGCCAGCTCTGCATTGTGCGTTCATATTCACTAGGGCATCGCACCGCTCTTTCTTTAGGTAGATAGCCTTGTTTGACAAAACTTTCATATTTTACCGTATTTGACCCGTAAATCATACATAAACTGTTATAAAATCTTTGTTCCTGCAAAAGATGTTCGTCCGCCATATCGCGTTTATCTGAAGTCCTTTGTTTAGATTCAATGCCGAAAGCGTCTGCCGCCGCCAACACGGAATTTACCCCGCCTTCGATCTCTTCCAGACAAATATAAGCTGAAACACGGTCTGCCGCATCCTCTTCGTTTCCGGTAATCGGCAATTTATAGAGATCGATCATCGCGTGACCAAGTTCGTGCAAAAAGACAAAACGCACCGCATCAAACATTTTATCGTATGCCTGTTGGTCGGTTTTCCCACCACTTTTGAACAACTTGTAAAAATGCTCCATCAATTCGTAACAGACCGTAATTGAATTATCATTTGGATTATAAAGCGCGTTGACCTCACCGCAGTCTTTGGTTCTCAAAAAAATATCGGTCGGCAGTTTGAGATTTTTGTTTAATTGAGCCGCTGCATCTTCGAGAACTTTTTCATCCTTGATTTGCTGATCAATTTCTTTGTAACGCGGATTTTGAACAGTTCCTTGTTCAACAATAAAATCGCCTTTATCATCTTTTTGATCTCCGCTATTTTTTTTGGCAGATTCATTTTTTGAATTTCCGGACGTAGTGTTGCCTGACTGAGCCGGAGATGGAGTTGATTTATTCGAAGTTGAACCAAAATCTCTGTCCGAACGACAGAAACAACCAAAAACGAAAAAGATTATCGTAAAGACTACCAATAAATTAAGCGCATTTGGGCGCAAAGATTGGGCGGCAGATTTTTCTGACATAAAGGTTATTTGGATTTAACAAGATTTTATGGTTTCTTGTCAATTATTTTGGATAAAAAAAGGTCAATAGAATTTTTCTACTAACCTTTAGACGTAAATTTAAGTCGGATTTTGCCTTAATTATAGTTTTATCCTTTCAATTCTGCGGTTAAACTTTGCATACTTTCGTGAGCATTATTGCACAAAATAATTATTGTCTTTTTTTCATCAATATAACGAATAATGATATTACTGACCCCAGGATTACCGCCCGTGTGCTGAACATACTTTTTGCCGGATTTGTCCGTTAGCACTTCCCAACCGAAACCATAATTTATTTTTTCGCCACTATTTAAAGTTGCGTTGGTAAAGGCTTCTGCCAAGGTTTCTTTTTTTATTAATTTTTCGGTGTATAATGCCGCATCCCATTTCAATAAATCTTTGGCGGTGCTGCTGATTCTGCCTGGTCCTTTGCGGTTGCCGAGCCAAACTGTGTAATCTGACTCGTGAAATTTATTGGCATTGACATAATTTCCGTTTGTATCTTTCAGATGACCGACCGCGAAATTCTTTACCTTGGCTTTTTCCTCTAAAGTGCGAATATCCGTATCGCGCATTTTCAAAGGCTTGAAAATCCATTCCCGACACATTTCAATATAATCTTTTCCGGCTGCCTGTTCGGCAATGCTGGCTAACAAAACATATCCGGTATTGCTGTAACTATATTTTTCGCCCGGTTGAAATAAGGCAGGAGGCGCAAAACGATTGAGATATTCCAAAATCTCTTTGTTTCCCGCCACTTTAGATTTATCCCAATTTTTGTCCATTACTGCCTGATAATCCGGCAAACCGCTGGTGTGGGTGAGCAAATGGCGAATCGTAATATTTGGATACGGCACCTGGACATATTTGCTGATGGGGTCATCAAAATTTAATTTTCCGCGCTCTTTGAGCATCATAATCACCATTGCGGTAAACTGTTTGGTGACCGAAGCCATCTCAAAAATGTCAGTCTTTTTCAACTCTTCATTACTTTCAAATTTTCTTTTTCCCGCCGCTTCGTAAAATTGAATTTTCCCTTCTTTGGCTACTAAAACAACGCCGCTGAAACCTGCGTTTTTAGCTTTTTCAAAAGCGGCACGCACATCCTGAGTTTGCGCATTTAATTGTCCAAACAAAAAACTGAGACAAAGCAAAAGACTGATGATTTTGATAGTTTGTATTTTCATATTTTAAAAATAAAAGCGTTTAGGCTTTATATTATTGAACTTATTTTAACCTCAATAATAAAAGACCAAACGCAAAACCAATTAACTCAAATTTATTGCGATTTTTCAACCATTCGGAGTAAAGTGCGGATACAAATGCCAGTCGGACCTTTTGATTGATGCGGTTTGGTGTCATCCGCCCAGGCAGTTCCGGCAATATCCAAATGCGCCCACTTGGCTTTATCCACAAATTCCTGAATAAAGACAGCTCCGGCAATCGTTCCGGCTTTCCGCGAAGCACCAATATTTTTGATGTCGGCAATATCGGATTTAATTTGTTTGCTATAACCTGCGCCAACCGGAAGCTGCCAATAATCTTCACCGACTTCTTTTCCGCATTCGATAATATTGTTAATCAAATCCTGGTCGTTGCCCAAAACTGCGGTGTTCAAATCGCCAAGTGCAATGATTACCGCACCCGTCAGAGTTGCCATATCAACAATAGTTGTGGCACCTTGTGTTTCGGCATAGTGAACGGCATCAGCCAAAATCAGACGACCTTCGGCATCGGTGTTCAAAATTTCAATGGTTTTGCCGTTCATTGCTTTTACAACATCGCCAGGACGAGTCGCTTTTCCATCAGGCATATTTTCAACTGCTGCGACTACGCCCAGAACGGGAATACTCGGCTTTAACAAAGCAATCGCCCGCATTGTTCCGATAACGGTTCCACCACCGGTCATATCGTGCTTCATTGCATCCATTCCTTCGGATGGCTTAATGGAAATTCCGCCGGTATCAAAGCAAACGCCTTTGCCGACAATGGCTAACAATTCGCCTTTTTTGCCGGTTGATTTTTTCGGCTCGTATTTGAGAACGATCATTTTCGGGGGTTGTTCGGAACCGATCGAAACGCTGAGAAGTGAACCCATTCCGAGTTTTTTCATTTTGGCTTCGTCCAAAATTTCGCACTTCAAACCTGTTTCTTTCGCCATTTTCTCCGCCCGTTTTGCCATTTCGGTCGGGTGCAAAATGTTGGCGGGTTCATTGCACATATCGCGGGTAAAATTCATCGAATCACCGATTATTTCGCCACGGCTCATTCCGCCTTTCAATGCGCCTGCGTCTGCGCCTTCAACGCACAAAACAAAATTTTCGACAACTTTTTCGTTTTTATCTTTGGTTTTGTATTTATCAATGCCGTATTGACTGGTGATGACACTTTGCATCGCAACTTGGGCGACTTCTCCGGCATCGGCTTCGGACCGTGGGACAAGGACAAAACTTTTGAGATTGCGTTTGAGCAAAAAACGAACTGCTGTTCCAGCTAAAACTCCAACATTCGGGATTTTGTAATCTTCTTGTTTACCAACTCCGACTAACAACAAACGGCTTGGCTTTCCTTTTCCTGCCGCAGTAAAACGCACCAGAGCAGTTTCTCCTGCGTCACCTTTAAATTCTTCGTCATCGAAGATTCCGGCAATCAATCCGCCAACCGTTTTGTCTAATTCTTTCAAAAAGGGGGCAGTTGCTTTTTCATCTTTAAACACAGCAACGACAATTGCATCAACATTTGCGTCCTGAAAATTACCTGTAATGGCTTGGGATTTCATTATATTTCCTCGTTAAAAAAAGATTTTGTAATTACAACTGGAATACCTATCGGAATTGTGCAGGAAGCGTGGAAAAAAGAAAAAGTTTTGCTTGAATTCAAATAATCGCTTTTATTAATAGAAATACTTGTCATGGTAAGTAAAAATACCATGCTTATAATCAAGATTTTAGCTTTTTACTACTGGACTCTTTCAAATTGTTCCGAACACTTTTTGACCTAAACAAATCCTTTTAATTTATAACCTATCTGCTGTTTTCTTTCAATTGGGCACGGGTTTCGCGTTCAATCGTTTTGCTTTTCAGGGTTTCGCGTTTATCAAAAAGTTTTTTCCCTTTCGCGACTCCGATTTCAAATTTGATGCGCCCGTTTTTCCAGTAAATACGGGTAATGACCAAAGTCATCCCTTTAATGCTGGTTTCTTTTTCGAGCTTTTCGATTTCTCGTCGATGTAGGAGTAATTTGCGAGTGCGGAGAGGTTCGTGATTGTTACGATTGCCGTGTGAATACGGCGAGATGTGAGCGTTAAAAAGCCAAACTTCGTTTTCTTTAACCGAGACATATGATTCCTTTAACTGAATCCGTCCGGTCATCACCGATTTGACTTCAGTGCCCTGCAAAACTATCCCGGCTTCATATTTATCTTCGATATAATACTCGTGATAGGCTTGGCGATTATTAATGATGTCTTTTTCTACTACAGACATAAATTACTATTGTGCCTAAATGTTGCCTTTTAAGCAAATAAAGAATAAATTAGTATTAGATCTTTTGGGAGATCGTCTAATGGTAGGACTGCAGAATCTGGATCTGCCTATCGGGGTTCGAATCCCTGTCTCCCAGTTTCGATTTTAGATTTTGGATTTGCGGCTTTGGATTGATTCATTTAAGTAATATAAATTTTACTTAAAGAGTCGAAAATCAAAACCAATCCAAAATCCGAAATCACAAATCCAAAATCAATATGTGGCACGAAATAGAACTTCAGGTTCGTTACGCAGAAACCGACCAAATGGGCATCGTTCATCATGCTAACTATTTGGTTTGGTTTGAATTAGGACGCACCAACATTTGCAAAGCCAAAGGTTTTTCGTATCGCGATATGGAAGAGCAAGACGATGCACTAATGGTCGTGGCCGAAGTCTATTGCCGTTATAAATCGCCTGCTTTTTACGATGATCATCTAATTGTCCGCACCAAAATCGAAGAAGTTCGCAGCCGCACTGTCCGTTTTATTTACGAAATTTTTCGCCCGTCCGACAGCACCGTTTTAGTTGAAGGCGAAAGTATGCACATCTTTACCGATAAACAAAAACGCGTGCGGACTTTGCCAAATAAATACAGAGAGTTGTTAGCAAAAGAAGTTGAAACTGTTGATGAAAGGTCTTTTCCGCCGAATGAAGCACCACATTAAATTTCTCTCTTTTTCAACAATCCCAAAACTTTATTCATCAATGGTTTCATCATCGTATCCTCTTCGATAAACGGGACTTGTGAACGAATCAATTTGTAAGCTCCGCGAGTTCCCTGCCCGAGATTTTTATCATCGCCAATCGCTTTTTTACGAAAATCAATCCCCTGGGCAGCGGCAAAAAGTTCGATTGAGAGAATATTTTCCAGATTGTCACAGATTTGTCTTAATTTAATAGCAGAAGTTGCACCCATTGAAACGTGGTCTTCGACATTCGCCGAAGTTGGAATCGTATCAACACTAGCCGGATGCGCCAAAATTTTGTTTTCGGTGCAAAGTGCAGCAGCGGTGTATTGGACAATCATAAATCCCGAATTTAATCCGCCATTTTCGGTCAAAAATGCGGGCAGAACGTGTGCATTTGAAGATTCATCCGTCAGCCGCATAATCCGTCTTTCGCTGATGTTGCCAAGCTCGGACAATGCAATTGCCAAATAATCAAAAGCTAATGCCAACGGCTCTCCGTGAAAATTTCCGCCCGAAATAACTTCGATCTTTTCATTTTCATCAATAAAAATAAGCGGATTATCAGTAACCGAATTTAGCTCTAAATTGAGCAGCCATTCGGAATACGCAACTGCATCCCGACAAGCTCCGTGAACCTGCGGCATACAACGCAAAGTATATGCGTCCTGGACATTTGACGAGTCAAAACCTCGGGTAAATTTGCTGTCTGTCAATAGATTACGAAGATGTTTAGCACATTCAATTTGTCTCGGATGCGGGCGCAAGGCATGGATTCTTTCATCAAATGCCAGTGTGGTTCCATGCAAAGCTTCCAGGCTCAAACAGCCCGAAATATCAGCAACTTCAGCTAAATATGTCGCTTTCCAAGTTTCCAACAACCCAACCGCAGTCATAATTGTCGTGCCGTTGGTCAGTGCTAAACCTTCTTTTGCCGCCAGCGTAATCGGTTGCAAATCAGCCTTGGCTAATGCGTCTTTTCCGCTTAAAATTTCGCCGTCAAATTCTGCTTCACCTTCGCCAATCAACACACAGGCAAAATGCGCTAACGGAGCCAAATCGCCACTTGCACCGAGGGAGCCTTTTTCGGGAATAATCGGATGAATTCCGCGATTGAGCAATTCCAAAACCAGTTCCAAAGTTTGCAGACGAATGCCCGAATATCCGCGTGCGAGCGTGTTAGCACGAATCAGCATAATCGCCCGTGTCGTCGGAATATCAAAAGGGTTTCCGACTCCGACAGCGTGCGAAACAACAATATTTCGCTGTAATTGCTCAACTTCCTGGCGCGAGATTATTTTGTCTTTGAATGCGCCGAAACCTGTCGTAATTCCATAAGCAATTTCGCCCCGTTCAAGCAAAATTTCGACTGCCCGCGCCGACCGATTCACTTTTTCTTTTGCCGTTTCAGATAAAACAACTCTGGGCGAATTCGGTTTGCCGAAAGCAACTGCAATAACTTGTTCAAAGGTCAGACTTTCACCGTCTAAAACAATTTCTTTCATTTCATTATTAGAACTTAGAATGATGAAAAATGTAACTTAGCCGAACTATTTTTTGAAACTACTTTTTCTTTACTTAACCTGCTATTTGAAATAAAATGAAGGCATTATGGTTGAATTAACTTTACAAATTCCAAATTCTTTGGCTCAACAAATCCAACCGATTACCAACTGGTTGCCAACAATCATTGAATTAAGTGTGACAAATTTTAAATCTTTGCAGGTTAAAAAAGCCTCTGATGAACTAATCGGTTTTTTGTCTAATAACCCAACTCCACAAAAAGTTTTGAAATACAAAATCTCCGATAAATCACAAAATAGAGTTTCGGAACTGCTCTCGGCAAACGGCGAAAGAACTCTTAACTCTATAGAAGAAAAAGAATTAGATGAATGGTCGAAGTTTAATCACATCTGCATAATGCTCTCGGCGCAAACATTAAAACTCACAAAATAATGTCAAGTTACATTTCCGACAGACTTAGAAAAGATGTTGCAAAACGGGCAAATTTTCGTTGTGAATATTGCAAAATGCCACAACTTCCAATCCAACTCAAACACGAACCCGACCACATTTTACCACGCAAACACGGCGGCGAAAATGTTCTTAAAAACCTTGCCTTTGCTTGCTTTGGTTGCAATCGCCACAAAGGAACAGACATTGCCAGTTATGATGATTTGACGGGAAATTTAACTGCGTTTTACAACCCGCGAACTCAAATCTGGGCAGAACATTTCCAAATGCAAAATGCCGAAATCATTCCGCTTACGCCCGAAGCGAGAGTTGTTGTCAAAATCTTGCAAATCAATGGGACAGAAAGAATCGAGCAAAGACAGATTTTGATTGAATTGGGCATATTTTAGACTTTCAATTTTTGAAGTCACTCCCAAACCCGTATAATTGATGTAATGATTCCAATTTCCGAAGCATTACAAATAATTACCCGCGAAACTTCTTCGCTTGAACCTGAAACGGTTGATTTAACTGATTCAATCGGACGAATTTTGGCGGAAGATATTTTTGCCGATTCAGATTTACCACCGTTTGACCGTTCAATGATGGACGGATTTGCGGTCAAAAGTGAAGATGTGCAAAATGCGCCTGTCAAACTCAAAATCATTGGCGAATCCGTTGCGGGGAAGCGTTGGCACGGCGAATTGAATCACGGCG
Source organism: Pyrinomonadaceae bacterium (assembly GCA_035438525.1). Taxonomy (GTDB): domain Bacteria; phylum Acidobacteriota; class Blastocatellia; order Pyrinomonadales; family Pyrinomonadaceae; genus JAIBCC01. The sequence continues at coordinate 3,703 of DAORIL010000064.1, read as the reverse complement.
AAGCAGTCCGAATTATGACTGGCGCAGCATTACCGATTGGCGCAGATTCGGTGCAAAAAGTTGAAGTAACTAAAGAATCTGATGGATTTATCGAAATTCTTGAATTAACCAAAGCAGGACAATTTTTCATCAAAAAAGCAACCGAAATTACAACAGGCACAAAAGTTTTTGAGCGTGGCGAGCTGATTAACGAAAAGATGATCGCTTCGCTTGCTTCATTCGGTTATGCCCAAATCAAAGTTGCAGAACGCCCGACAATTTCGATTTTGGCAACGGGAAGCGAGCTTGTCGCTATCAACGAAAAACCTAATCAAGACGAAATCCGGGATTCAAATTCTGCTACCTTAAAAGCCTTTGCCGAAAAATTCGCCAAGATCGAGAATGTCGAATTGATCAAAGACGATTTGGAAACATTAAAATCAAAAATCAAAAATCAAAAATCAAAAATTGTCATCCTGACCGGCGGTGTTTCGATGGGCGATTACGATTTTACTAAACCAGCTTTGCGCGAACTTGGGGCAGAAATTTTCTTTGACAAAGTTTGTCTGAAACCAGGCAAGCCTTGTGTCTTTGCCAAACTTGGCGAGCAACTGATTTTTGGACTTCCGGGAAATCCTGTTTCGGTTATCACGACTTTCAGTTTGTTTGTCCGAACGGCGATATTACAAATGCAAAATGCCAGAGAAACTAACTTAAAAGAGGGTTTTGCAGTTTTATCCAAACAAATGAAAGGTGCCAAAGAACGTGATTCTTATTTGCCCGCGACGCTTGAAATTAGCGAAAAGGCGCAGGTGATTGCAACACCCGTCCGATTTAGCGGTTCATCGGATTTTATCGGTTTTGCCAAGGCTGATTGTTTGATTTTCGTGCCGAAAGGTGAGAGTTTAGAACCCGAAAGCATTGCAAAGATTGTATTTATTTAAGTGAACTAAGGCAGAAACACCACATCAGCAAGTGTGCCAAACTTTTGTAGTAACTCAAATTGAACACTCTCGACTTTCGTGCGGGTTTCAGCCTTTTTTAATGAAACTTATTTCCAACCGTCACGCCTTTCCAATCATCCGTTCTAAATGGAGATACCGGAAATCCTGCCGAATTATAAAGATTTGCATCAATCGGAGCATCGGACCACGCATATCTGACCGCAACAGGTTTGGTCACTTTCGGACTCGAAACGACAACCTTATCACCTTCGATTTTAGCCTGTGCATAGTAAAAAACTTTATCGTCACCCGCGATTTCAAAACCGCGAACATAGCCGAATTTATCTTTTGCGGTTAAACCATTATAAGCAAATTTGAATGAAACAATTGCCTGACCGTTCTCAAATTTGACCAAATCATACAGCGGACTGCTGAACGGAATATTTTGTCCGTAAATATCTTTCAAAGCGTTAGCAGCGAGTCTCCAGCCGACATCCTGTTTATTAGTCGGATGAATGTCGTTTGCGTTTCCGATGTCGGTCGTCACTGCCATTCCTGTTTTTGGCAAACTCAAGGTCATTGTTTGAGCCTCACGCAATTCAGCCCATCCGCTCCCTTCATTACTGCTCTGATTTCTGCCGTAGCTTGATAGTTGAACAAAGTAGAAATAAAAATCATCGTTCCATTTTTTGCGCCAGTCTTCGATCATTAGAGGGAAAGTTTTTCGGTATTGAAATGAGCGTCCGGCGTTGGTTTCCCCTTGATACCAAAGGACTCCGCGCATCGCAAAGGGGATAATCGGAGCAATCATTCCGTTGTAAATTGTCGTGCCGATGTTATTGCTCGAATGGCTGTATTCGTGCTTTTCAGCAAATGACGGCATCAAATACCAATTATCTTTTCCTAAAGGTATTTTGTCCGTTTTAGTTGCAACAAAAACATCATCCGCTGAGCCTTGTAAACCCAATCCGAACCATTCCGGCTCAATCGCCCGGTTCATTTTGATAACGATGCGGTTTTCGCCCGCTTTCCAAGTATTTCGCGGAATCACAATCTCGCGTTTTCCTTTCAAAATCCCTTTAAAAACCTGTGAGCCATTGATATAAACTTCGTTATAACTGTAGCTTTCGGCTAGTCCGAGAGTAGTTTCCTGTTCAACAAAATCATTTGGAATTTCAACTTTTCGCGCCATAAATCCGTTGCCGCGAAATTGCCAGATGCCTTTCCAATCCCATTGTCCCATCGGATTATTAGCAATCCATTTGGAAAAATCATAGTTTGGGTCAAGATATTTTTTCTCATCCGCTAAAGTTGGATTTGCAGTCTCATCGCCAAGAGTTGCTTTTTTGACATTTTTTTCAAGAATCAAATCGCCTTCAACCCAGTTTTTCGGCAAATTTTGTCCGTAATCCCGTAACTCGTCCGAAGAAAGCATTCCTTCTTTACTAATCCAGCCTTCAACCTGCGAACCGCCCCACGATGAATGAACGAGTCCAATCGGAATTTTCGTTTTTTGATAAATTTGACGGGCAAAAAAGAATCCGATTGCCGAAAAATCGCCGACAGTTTCGGCTGAACTTATTTTCCATTCCCCCATTTTCAAATCTGTTTGCGGTTCGATTTGAACATCGTGCGTGACGAAAAAATGTCGAATCATTGGATAGTTGGCGTTTTTCTTTTCTTCCTTGAAATTATCCGCTTGTTTGACCGTCCATTCCATATTTGATTGCCCCGAACAGAGCCAAACTTCGCCGATCAGCACATCATTGACCGTTAAATTTCCCGAAGTTGATGAAACTTTTAATTCAAACGGTCCGCCAGCTTCCATCGGCGCAAAGTTGACCGACCATTTGCCGTTTGAATCGGCTTTGGCAGATTTGGTTTGATTAGCTAAAGAAATTGTTAAATCTTCCGATGATTTTGCCCAACCCCAAACCGGGATCGGTTTTTGTCGCTGCAAAACAACGTGATCGGAAAATAAACGGGCTAATTTCAGTTGACCGAAAACCGCAGAATTTCCGCCAATGAAAAAACAAAAAAGTAAAATCGCCCCAAAATTGATTAGTTTTAAAGGTTTGCTGAATTTGTTCATCTCGAAAACATTATAGTTAAAGATTAATTTTTTGCATCTTCAATTCGGTTTTTACGTTGAATATTGTTTTTAAAATTAACTTTGTTTTATCCTTTTCAATGAATTACAGTAAAAATCATGGAAAAGCTTTCACATTTTGACGACCAGGGAAAAATTAAAATGGTTGACGTGTCGGAAAAACAACCGACAAAACGCCGTGCTATCGCTTCGGGCAAAGTTTTGATGAATGAAAAAACGTTAGAAGTTCTGCAAACACAGACAAATCCGAAAGGAAATCCGTTTGAAATTGCGCGAGTTGCCGGAATTATGGCGGCTAAACAAACTGCAAACCTGATTCCGCTTTGTCATCAGTTACCTCTTTCAAAAGTAGATGTTAAAACAGATTTGAAAGATTATGGAATTTATCTCGAAGCCGAAGTTGTGACGACTTCACAAACAGGCGTTGAAATAGAAGCCTTAACTGCCGTAACTGTTGCTGCATTAACTATTTATGATATGTGCAAAGCAATTCAAAAAGATATGCAACTTACCGAAATTCAGCTTGAATCAAAAACAGGCGGAATAAACGGAGATTTTTTTCGCTAAAAATTATTCTTCTCTTATCCAATTAAAATTTGTGCTGCGGCTTCTCCCGTTTCGATTGCTCCTTCCATAAAACCTTGCCAATCATCCGAAAGATGTTCTCCGG
>DAORIL010000063.1:0-16323 GCA_035438525.1 Pyrinomonadaceae bacterium | reverse complement strand
ACCGTTACGCCACCGTGTCCGTCTTTCATTGTGCAGCCGCGAACGATGATATTTTCCGTCGGAACATTCAATCTGCGTCCATCTTCGTTTCTGCCGGATTTGATGGCAATACAATCATCGCCTGTATCAAATAAGCAATTTTCGATTAAAACGTCTTTACAGGATTCGGGATCGCAGCCGTCGTTATTTGGTCCGTGCGAAATAATCGTCAAACCCCGAACAATGACGTTTTCGCACAAAACGGGGTGGACTTCCCACATCGGCGAATCAATGATTTTTACACCTTCGATAAAAACATTTTTGCATTTATAAGGCTGAATAAAATTCATCCGCAAATAATGTCCTTCACCGAAAACGCGGTCTTTAAGTGGAACACCGTCCTGCATCATTTTGTAGAGTTTATCGCGGTCTGCTTTTTGACTAATTTTTGCCGGATCGCCGCCATAACGAGGATTTCCGTGCCATTTCCAAAAACTTTCTTTACTTTGTCCGTCCAGAGTTCCTTCGCCTGTAATTGCGACGTTTGTTTGCTCGTAAGCGTAAATCATCGGCGAATGATTCAGACATTCCATCCCTTCAAATCGGGTGTGAACAACAGGCAAATAGTCTTTCCCTTCCTTACTGAATTTAAGCGTTGCACCTTTAGAAACGTAAAGATTAACGTTTGATTTCAGATGAATTGCTCCCGTTACAAAATCGCCCGCTGGAACCACAACACGACCCCCGCCCTTTTTATTACATTGATCGATCGCTTTGGCAATCGCGTTGGTGTTTAAGGTTTTTCCATCACCGACTGCGCCAAATTTGGTAATTAAATAATCCTTTTTCTTAAATTTAGGTGGCTTTATGCGAGCAAGAATTTGTGGATAAATCCAATCCCATGGTCCTTGTGATTGTCCTAAAGCTAAATTCGGGAACAGCGAAAAAGCCGTTCCGCCAACAATTAAAGATTGAATAAATTCTCGACGTTTCATATTTTTTTGATCCACGAAGATTCACGAAGGTTTTATTTCTTTTTCTTCGGGTTAACTTCGTGCTACTTCATGGATATTTTTTCTTTCCATTTCGGATAATCAACTTCCAAAAGTTTTTGCGGATTATTCGTGTAATAGTTGTAACCTGTTCGACGCTCGATTTCGATGTCCGCCAGATTAGCTTTTAAAATTTTGTCGCGCCCAATAAAGATCGGACGATTAGTTGGAATTTCGTAAAATCTTGCCCATAAGGGGGGGGCATTTTTGTCTGAAACAACCACGCGGTCAAAACCTCTAGGCGCATCTTTGACGGGAATATTTTCTGTTTTTATGCCTGTAATTTTTGTTTTTTCAAACCATTTGATTGCCGATTCAATCGCATCAATAATTTCGGGCGAAGGATTTTTAATTTCCATCAGAAATTTAACGATTCCAACGCTTTCGTAACCGCTTAAAGAAATCGGTTCAAAGTTTCGCGCTGGAGCGGGTTCAAGCGTTACTTCATCGTGTTGAGCGCACCAAACCGTCTTGACTCCATTGATTTTGACCTGTGTTTTCAGAATTACATCAATTCCCTTTTGCACAGCTTTTTCGGCTTTTGCCCGATGTTCTTCATCTACAAAAAGGTAATCAGGCTTTTTGTTGGCAATGTCGCGCAAAAATTCCAAAACGCCAACCATTGCGTCATCATTGTAGGTGATGTGCGTGTAATAACCTTTTTTTAACGGAAAAAATTGCGGAAAACCCCCGTTTTCATATTGCGAAGAAAGTAAATAATCCAATCCTTTGAAAAAAGCCTCTTTAAAAACAGGAATTTCCGTGCGATTGGGATTTGAATTAGTTAAACCCGTGATTACTTTAGCCAAATATCCCGATTGCGTGTAACTGGTTCGATTGTCAATTGTTGTTTCGGAAATATCGGACTTTTTTGCCTGAACCTCGTTTTTTTGCTTGTTGGTTAAAAGTGCAGCTTGATCCTCATTCTTTTCCCAACCACCGTTTACTTTTTGATAGAGCAAAAGTTGATTGGCAATCGTCACTGCTTCATCCGTCGGATACCAAATCGGCTGACGTTTCAAAATATCAGTTCCCCATTCGACCGTTTTAAAAACTCCGGTCACTTTAGCTTTTGAATCCGGGTCTTTCGGATTCCAACCGTCTTCGCCTTTCAAAAAATTCTCGGAGGAAAATTGTTTAGCTTCGTCCTCGGTTAATTGGTGCGACCAAGCAACTCTGGTTGAATTATTTGCGCCTTGTCCGCTTGATTTGAATTCGGCAAAATAAGCTGTTTTTTCGCGTTCCGGCTGCCAATGATGCCAACCTTCAGGACGAATATGTGCACCCATTTCGGTTTCGAGATAAACCGTCCGCCCGTAATCGCGCCACGGACGACCAAGATAAACGCCTTTGACTGGGCTTTCCGCCGTCAATTTTGATTTGATAAAAACTAACCCGCTCGGCTCGTTAGCCGCAAAACGCATCGGTGCAGCAATATAACCGTCAGTTTTGCTGTGAATCTCGCAATTTTCAAAAACTGCGGCGGCCTGCCCGAAAATGAAATCAACTGAGCCTTCGATATAAGAATCAACAAAATATTGCCGTCCGCGTCGAGTGTAAAGCGTATCCTGCCACGCTAAAAATCGGCATTTTTTAAAAACCGCGCGGTCTGAATCGCTAACAACAGCAACCGCTTGCGAACCGACACCGAACGAATTTTCAAAAGTAATATTTTCGGCATAAAAATCGTGTCCGGCGACGTAAAAAGAAAATGCCGCTGAGGTCGAACCCGCATCTTTATTGGAAATTTTGAAAGTTAATTTGGTTGTTTCGGCGTTTTCCCCAATTAAAGAAACGAAAGGTTTGGTCGCGGGAATACTTATTTGTTCTTGATAAATGCCGGGTTTAATTCTGATTGTAAAACGGCTTTTGTTATTTTCGGGAACTTTGGCGATTGCTTCGGAAACTGTTTTGACATCACCGGAACCATCCGAAGCGACAATAATTGCAGTCTGTGCAAACAAACTTTCCCCTGCCAAAACATTAAAAACAAGAATTACAAAAATAAAAATAAATTTAGTCATGATTGGTTTCCCGAACCTTTTGAAAAATTACCGTAACATCGAATTTATAAATAAACTTGATGTTACGGTAATTTCAATTTCAAGAATCTATGGATTTCAAACTAAAAAGTAAATCTTGCCCCAAGTTGAATATCTCTTGGCAGATTTCTTTGGGCAGTGGAAAATCCAAAGGTAGAAGTTGCTCCAACCGAAGGAGTTAAATTCAGTGCATCAAAATTTACCCAATTTAATGCGTTAATTCCTTCAATTCTGACTTGGAGTTTCATTCCCTCTCTCAAGGTAAAGTTTTTAGTTAAACCGGCATCAAATTTTTGGTAAAATTGACTACGGAAATTATTCAAAGTATAGGGCATATAACGCATGGTATTTGCTCCTGTCGTCGAATAATTATTACCAAAAGCAGGAACTGTTAAAGCACCTGTTGCGGGATTAGTTAAAAGAAATCCGCTGGTATCAAATGCAGGAATATCAACTCCATATTTGCGACCTTGACTATCTGATTGACCAACCAAATTCTTTAATTTAGTCGGATCACCGTTATAATATACATTCGGAAGCACTAACGGAGTTCCGCTTTGCCATTCGTAAATAGCTTGTAACTGCCATCCGCCAAGGAAAGTATTGACCCAACCGTTCCAATTATTTCCAATCCATTTTTTCTTACCAAACGGTAGTTCATAAATTCCAGAAAAGGTTACCCGATGCGGACGGCTTCCCGTCGAAATCATATCGGTTAATTTTGTATCCTGCGGATTTAATTTACGGACTTTTTCATGGTCATAAGAAAAAGTATAAGTAGCATTTAATGAAAGTCCTCGATCAAACCTTTTTACTGCTTGAAGCTGCAAAGAAGCATAATCGCTGCTGCCATCAAAACTACGGGTTACCAAATCCTGGAATTGCGGATTTGCGGTTAACAGGCGATTGCGTGCCAGAGTGTTGGCGTTCCAGGTTGAATTAGTAGGCACTAAACCTCTGAACGGGTTTGGAACTGTTGCAGTTAAAAATGCACTGGTTGTTGCTATGGCATTTGTAATAGTTGTAAAGTCAGTCACACCCGCCAAATTATTAAGATATTGCGCAGGGATATAATTAAGCTGATTGAATACCGCTAAATCTTTCCCGTGTGAATAAACGGCAGTTGCCTCCAAACCAATTTTCCATGGCATTTCTCTTTGAATACCTAACACCCCGCGAATGCTATTCGCATTTTTCCGGTCGTAAGGTAAAACTGAGGCAGAAGGTCCGGTTGAACCGACTGTGCCTAGAGTGGTTCCAACCGCGGTTACTAACCCTAAAGCCGAACCAGTTGCCGGGTTTAATCCGGTCGGAAACGGATTGTTTAGTGTTCCGGCAAAAGTTAATCCGTTATCGCTCGAAGCTAAAAACGTAGTTGAAGGAGTAAATCCGGTTTGCACCAACGGAGCGGTAATTCCCGAAAGTTGGAACGGAGCAGTAAAAATTCCAAAACCACCACGAATAACGGTTTTTTCATTTATTGCATATGATGCACCAATTCTGGGTTGGAAATTATTCTTGTCGGCGGATTGTTGCGGGGTTTTGTAATTATCTGCAAAAATCAAACCTCCAACCAAATTTTGGAATGCGGTAATTGGAATTCCGTTCGGAACGTTGGCGTTATAATTAGTCAATGCGCCTGCTTGGAGCCAATTTGGAATGGTCGGATTGTAACCCACAACTATTTGACCATTTTTCTCACGTAAACCTGATTCAACCTCAAATCTTAACCCCAAATTTAGATTGAGCTTTTGGGTAACGCGCCAATCATCTTGAATAAAAAAGCCTTGGTAGGTTGAGTAAACATCATACTTTACTCCTTTATCAAGTGTGCCGCTGGTTGTAATTCCCAATAAAAACGAAGCTATATCACGCCCGACTGCTCCCGCACCATTGATTGATGAATTGGTTGTAATCAGTGTTCCGGCAGATGCCTGGGTAACAAAAGTTCCGGTTGTTGTAAAGTTACCCGCGTTATTTCCATTGGTGGTTCGGGTTTCGAATAATCTTCGGTAATCATATCCATAACGAAGAGTATGATCGCCAACTATTTGGGTAAATGATGGTTGAGCTGATAATTCGCTAAATCTACGGGTTAATCCTTCATTATAGTCTGACCGTTGTGGTCCCCAGGTTGTGTAGTTAGTAAAATTAAATCTCGGAGCCATCTTTGAATCTGAAATAGCAGCAATTCCGGTTAAACCAAGGTCAGCCGACGAACGCGGATTGACCGGAACTCGTTCTTGTTCAAGCTGATTGTAATTTCCCCGCAGGTCAAAGATCAAACTAGATGAAATATTTGCAGTATAGCCGATATTTCCTCCTAAATTAGTTCGATATTCTAATCCTCTGGTAAAAGCATCATCAGTTTCGAGGATATTAAACTTATCATCGTAATGTTGGCTCCAAAAGAATTTTCCAAACACTCTTTGATTATCATTAATGTTGTGGTCAATTCTGGTTAAAACCGTGCTATACGGGAGAATATTGGTTGTATTTGAAAAATAATTATTGGTAAAACCGGGCAAATTTGGTGATGGATAAAGTTTCAAGAAGTTAAGCGCCCCTTGATTAAGCTTTGCGGTTGGAATGATATTTCCAGCAAATGCGGTGCGGCAAACTGTATTTTGAGTTCCGGTCGTTCCGCAGGTGCTATTTCTTAAAACAGCGGTTGTCGGATCATAAATAATAATTCCCGAAGCTAAAAGTTCTGAAAAATCTCCGGTTTTCATTTTATCGGTGGGAACGCTATACAATGCCGGGGCTGCAACCTTATTGTATTGATGTTCATACGCCACCATAAAAAATGTTCTGTCTTTAATTATCGGTCCGTTCACCTGGCCTCCATATCGATAATAATGACGGTCGGATTTTTCAACCTTCGCTTTGTTACTAAAAAAATTATTAGCAGTAAAGGGTTTGCTTCGATCAAAATAGGAACCTGAGCCATGAAATTTGTTAGTTCCGCTTTTGACCGCCACATTGACTGTTGAGCCTGCCGAAAAGCCATTTTGAGCATCAAAAGCACTGGTTTGAATCTTAAATTGCGAAACTGCATCCGAGGGAGGTGTGTAAGCTACAGCACCATCAAAGGCAAAATTTGGCGAACCATCAAGCGTTATTTGGTTGCCCCCCACTCCATTTGTTCGAAAGGCTGCTAAGTTACCATTTGAAGTTGGACCTGTAAATAATGGATTCCCCTCATAACTTACGCCCGGGGCTTGTAAGGCCAGATTATATGCGGCACCTTCTGATAAAGGGAGTTCTTCAATTTGCTGGGCAGAAACTACTGTTCCGGTAGTTACAGAACCTCTTTCGATTAGTTCCGCATCTGCAACCACACTTACTTGTTGAGACTCCGCCCCGATTTCAAGCGCAAAATCCACGGAAAGCCGATCCCCTACATTAAGGTTGACCTGATCTCTCAGAGTCTTTTTAAATCCATTCGCTGTTACTAAGACGGAATATTTTCCCGGTATCAAGAGTGGGGCTACAAAAGCTCCGGCTTCATTTGTTTTTAAGGTAGTTTCGATATTTGTATCAATATTTTTGATAACAACGGTAGCATCCGGAATTACTGATCCATTTGGATCCGTTACGGTTCCGGCAATTGTTCCCCGAAATTCTTGCGCGAACAAATTGCCTACCAGAGTAATTGCAATAATACCTATTAACGCAATTTTTGATGATAATTTCATTTGTGTTTAAACTCCAATTTTTGATAGTGGTAAAACCAATCGATTTAGTTAACTGCGAAAAAATCGAGAAATTGATGCATTGGTGAATCAATAAGTTAAACACTTGTGATGTTTACTCCCGTATTTTCTATAATTTGAAAACCCCTAACTAAGTTTTACTCTAATTTTTTTTAACTTAACTTTTGATAACTAGAAATTGATTATGAAATAAGGAAACTTACTTGTCAAGTAATTGGTCAGACCAATAAAAAATTTTTATTTTTTAATTTTGCAAATGATGATATTATCTATAAAATCTTAGTTGCGAATAAAAACAAAGGTATGACCACTGCAAAAAATAAAAAATTTAAACCGATTGGAAACCCGAATAATAACAATATTTCGCAAGAAGTTGTTTCACGGTTAAGAGATATGATTCACCGTGGGGAAATTAAAGCAGGAGATAAATTACCCCCCGAAAGAGACCTGGCAAAACTTCTAAATGTCAGCCGACCAACTTTGCGTGCCGGAATCCGTTCCTTAGTAGCCTTTGGTGTTTTGCAGTCTAAACAAGGTGCAGGAACTTTTGTAGTTAATAATGAGGGTCCGCCAAGTTTAGATGGAAATCAACTAAAATTATTAGTTTCACTCCGTGGTTTTACAACTGCCGAAATGTTTGAGGCTCGTCTTGCCTTAGAAATGGCAGTCGCAGGTTTAGCGGCAGAACGTGCCACTTCGGATCAATTAGCTTCACTGGCTGAAGAGCTTGCCGGAATTTTTGGTGCACTTGATGACCCGGAACAATTCCTGGTCCATGACATGAACTTCCATCAACTTGTGGCGGCAGCATCTGGCAATCGAATTCTAACTTCGTTAATGAATATGGTGGCCACAATATTGTTTGATGTCCGGAGTAAAACGGTAAAACGTGCCAGAGATTTGAAAGAATCCGCTGAAATGCATCGGATAATTTATCGTGCTATCCGAGATAAAAAAGTTGAAGATGCCAGAAACGCTATGCGTGAACACCTTTTAAATGCACAAGCTGCTCAAGCTAAAGAAATGGAAAATAATTCTAACGGGAAAATAAAAATGTAACCCTTTTGGAATAACTGGTTTATAGTTTTATTTTCCTAAATCCTGGAGTCTTTTTGCGGCTAACTCAGGCGTAATGTCTCTTTGTGGACTTCCCAAAATTTCAAAACCAACCAAAAACTTTCTAATCGTTGCTGACCTTAGCAAAGGTGGATAAAAATGAGCGTGAAAATGAAAATCACTTTGCTGCCCAACATTAAAAGCGTTTTGGTGAAAACCCATGCTGTAAGGAAAAGAAACATCAAAAACTTTATCGTAACGCGAAGTTATTTCCCGCAAAATTTCAGCTAAATCATAACTTTCATTGGCTGTTAAATCTGTAAAATTCCCGCAATGGCGTTTGGAAATGACGATTGTTTCAAAGGGATAAATTGCCCAAAATGGAACAATTACTGCAAAATTGTCATTTTCACAAACCAACCGATCCCCTTTTTCAATTTCGATTTTCAAATAATCACAAAGCAAACAGGAATTATGTTTTTGTTTATAATTCGCAAAAGAATTTAGCTCTTTGGTTAATTCATTCGGAATACTTTCGCTTGCCCAAATCTGACCATGCGGGTGGGGATTACTACAACCCATCATTTCGCCTCTATTTTCAAAAATTTGGACAGATTTGATAAATTCATTTTGGCTTAAATCCTTGGTTTGTTCTTTCCAGGTTTCAACAACCTTTTGAATATCAACAGTTTGCATTCTGGCTAAAGTTAAACTGTGATTCGGAGAAAAACAAACAACCCGGCAAATACCTCGTTCGCTTTGGGCAATTAATAGTTCATTTTCATTGCTTTTTGATTCGTCTAAATTAGGATAAAGTGCGGCAAAATCATTTTCAAAAACAAAAACCGAATCATAAGCCGGGTTAATTGCTCCGCCTGAGCGATGATTTTGCGGGCAAAGATAGCAATCAGGTTGATATGAATCCAAAACTTCCTCAGCAGTTTTTTCCATTTGACCTTGCCAGGGTCTCTGGGTTCGATGCGGAGAAACGACCAGCCATTCTCCGGTTAATGGATTAAATCTTCGATGTGGTTGTTCAAAGTTCATTTTACTCCGCTTTTTCAAATTTTGAATTGATATAATTTCTAAAATCTTCCGAATAATTCTTTTTGACCAAAGTGACGGTTGAGCCGCCAAACCCGCCGCCAAACATTCGTGAGCCATAAACAATATCAGTTCGCTCCCTGGCCAGTTCGACCAATAAATCTAACTCAGGACAAGTCACTTCATAATCATTTTTTAAGCTCTTATGGGATTCCCACATTAAATTTCCAAATGATTGATAATCCTTGTTCCGCAAGGCTTCGGCAGCTAATTTTGTCCTTTCGTTTTCTGTAATGACATGCCGGCAGCGTTTGGCAACTGGTTCGGGTAATTGATTTTCATAAACTTTAAATTCTGAATAGGTTAAATCTCGCAAACCAACAATTTCCGGATAAAATTTCCGGAGAATTTTTAATCCCTCTTTGCAATCCTGACGACGATCATTGTAGGCACTTGTTGCCAAATTATGTTTAACCCCCGAATCGGTAATTACAATTTCAACTTCATTGAAATCAACTGGAATTGCCTGATATTCCAGAGTCCGGCAATCAATTAAAATAGCTTGATTTTCCAATCCGATTGCCGAAACATACTGATCCATAATCCCGCATTTTACACCAATAAATTCATGTTCGGTTTGTTGTCCGATAAGCGCAAGTTGTTTTGTTTCAATAGGTTGATTGTTTACTTCAGTTAAAGCGCGACAGACTGCAACCTCTAAAGCAGCCGAGGATGACACTCCGGCTCCGGCTGGAATATCCGAATTTATCAATAGATCGGTTGAATTAAGCTTAATCCCCTTTTTCAGTAAAATTCTTGCAACTCCCTCAATATAATCCGTCCAATAATTTTTTTTAGAAAAGGGTTGGTCTAAATTTATTTCTTCCAATTGATCGTAATTAAGGGATTTAACTCGAATTTGTAAAGAATTTGAACTTTGTTTATTGATTCCAGCCGCAACATAAATATTTTTGTCAATGGCAATCGGCAACACAAAACCTTCATCATGGTCGGTATGTTCGCCAATTAAATTTACCCGTCCCGGGGCTTTAAAGATTTTCGGTTCGTGATGAAAAATTTCAATAAATTGAGACTTTAGTTCTTCGGGGTCAATCATGCTTTAGTTAAATTTGCCTTTTTTTAGATCTTTGAAGCTGTAATGTCTTCATTATCTTTTATGTAAGACCTTGTTGCAAGTTCAAAGTATTTTTCAAAACAATTATGAATTCAAACTTAATCATTCTTGATACTTAGCAAAAATCTTAATTCAATTTGAATTACTAAAAATTGATTTTACAAACAACTCCTAAAGTTTTAGTTGACAAACAAGTTTTGTTTGTTTTAGACTCCTAAGTGTTTAGGAGATAAGAATGGTAAATAAAAATAATGAGCAACTAACACCGCTTGAATTAGAGATCATGGATGTTTTGTGGGAAACGGGTTCTTCAAATGTTCAGACAGTGCAACAATTACTTAAACGAGAACTAGCTTATACAACCGTTCAAACGATGCTTAATATTCTGCACCGTAAAAAAAAGGTTGAAAGAACTTTGCAAGACCGAGCCTATTTTTATCAACCGATCGTCAGCCGCGGACAAATTGTTAAAAATACGGTCAATGATCTGATCGAACGTCTGTTTGGGGGCTCAGCGGAAAATTTAGTAATGAATCTGCTCGAAACTAAAAAACTAACTCCTCAAAAATTGGCTAAACTTAACAAATTAATTAAAGAATCTCAGGAGAAAAACGATGGAAATGATTAGCCAGTTTTTATTAACATTTTTGTTTAATGCAGTTTGGCAAATTGCCTTAATTGTTTTGATTGCTTACTTTTGTCATTTGCTTTTACGTCAAGCATCTGCTCGTATTCAGCATTTAATTTGGCTGGTTACATTAATTTTGGCTTTTGGGGTGCCAATTTTTACAAGTTTTAGTTTATCTAGGAGCCTTTTTTTGGGATCTCAACCTATTCCGAAAACAAGTGTTAAACCTTTGTTTAATACTAATGTTCAGCCTATCTCAAATGACGAATCACTTCCGTTAGCTTTGGAGTTTACGCCACAAGAAACAAATTCGGCTTTTTCGATCAATAAGAATTTTTCCTTAGTTTTAAGCTGTTTATTTCTTCTATTTTTAATCTACCGAAGTTATAAACTAATAAAAGCGTGGAAACAGACACAAACTATTAAAAATAAAGCCTTTTTGACTGAACCAACGGAGAATATGCTGAGGTTATTGGAAGAATGTCAAAAAGTTTTCAATGTGAAAAAAACACAAATCTTTTACTCGTCTGAAATTGCTTCTCCAATTACTTTGGGAGTTTTCAATCCGATAATTATTCTTCCCGAACAGTTTGCATACGAAACAGATCGAAACCTTTTACTTTCCGCCCTTGGACACGAACTAGTTCATATTAAACAACGCGATTATCTTTTGAATTTGCTCTACGAATTTATTTATTTGCCTTTATCTTTTCATCCGGCAACGATGCTGGTGAAACGCCGAATTAAGGAAACCCGTGAATTGAAATGTGATGAATTGGTGATTGACAAATTGTTAAGTCCAAAGATCTATGCTCAATCATTGGTTAAATTAGCAAGTTCGGCAATAGATTTTGGTCGTCATTCAACTATAACCATCGGCATTGGTGATGCTGATATTTTGGAAAAAAGAATTATGAAAATCTTAAAAAAATCAAAAATGACCATTCAAAAAAGAAACTTATTATTGGCGGCAACATCAATCCTGTTTGTTGTTGCATTTGCCGTGGCAATCACATTTACAATTCGTCCGGTTATTGCTCAGCAAAATGAAAAAAGCAAAGAAGAAAAAATAAAAGCAGAGAAAGAATACGTTACAAAAGAGGACGCATTGATGAAAACCAAGTTGGATGCTGAATCAAAAATGACCAAAACTGAAAAAGATAAGTTATTTGTAACTCGATTAGACAATGAAACTGAGGCAGAAAAATTGATTAGACAAAAAAAAGAGTTGGAAATGACAAATCGTCTCATTAGTTTAGCCAAAATCTCGATGTCGCAAGCAATTGAAATCGCAACCAAAGAAATGCCGGGAACGATTTTAGAATGCAAATTAATTTTCTATAATTCAAAAGATCCGAATGATAGGGATGCCGGAACTCCAACCTATGCTATCAAAATTGCAAATGAGCAATTAGAAAAGTATTTGCTCGTAAACGCGATAGACGGGACATTTACAACACCAACACCGAAACAATGAACTTCGAAATGGTCAAAACTTGAAGGCGGAATATACTATTTCGTCTTCAAATCCTGACCTCAAATTTTCAAAAAATATTTTCCCCAAAGTTCAATTTGAACAACCATGAAAATGAACTATCTGTGGAAATTCACCTTTTAAGTAATAAAAACCTACAGTTAATGGTTCTAAAGTTGTTGGGTAATTTCCAACTTTATTGCTTTTTGATTTTCATCTTTGGAGTTCAGGTCAAAAAAACAGATTTTTAAATTGATGGTAATTACTCAGCTAATCCCAACTTTCCTAAACCTTTTCACGTTTTTGCCTGATAAATATATTTATTCAAGCTAATTGATTATTCGACTCTAAACCAATCAATATCCGCTGTTCCGTGATCGTTAAATTTTCCGTTGTGGATATAAAATACCCCAACTTTTGCGCCAATCCATTTTCCTTCACGCGCTTTGAAAGGGATTCCAACATTAGTAAAGCTTTTATTATCAGTGCTGAAACTAAAGCTTGCCATTGCCCCTTTTGAAACTTTTACCCGAAGATAAAAAGTTTTTTCATTAAGTGCAAACGGAACATTTTCAGATTCAGCGTTAGCCTTATCTGCATCCTTGGCAGTTGCCTGAGCGACATAAAGTTTTCCGCCTTTATAGGTTACGCCAATGTAAGAATAATCTAATCCCATTACAACCAATCCAAATTTTTCACCTTCAAATCGGGGTTCTAAACTAACTTTGGTGGTCACTGTAAACTCTTCGGCAGGAAATTTTTGCAACAATAAATTGGGCATATCCCATAGACTTTTGAAATTTTCGGGAGTTTGCACGGTGTTCATCCGTAAAACTCCTTTTGCGGGAAACGGCATTGCCCATTCCGGTTGAAAATTGGCATGCCATTGCCATTGAAGCCCTAAAGTTGAATCGTTAAATTCATCTGATTCAACTGGAGTTTCAATCGGAAAAGTCTTTCCGACGTTTGGTTTTTTATAGGTCAAAACCGGTTCGCCGTTAATTCCTATGATCGGAAAATCATCAATCCATTTCATTGGTTGCAAATGAACAATTCGTCCGTATGCGCCCTTGTCCTGAAAATGCAAAAACCAATCTTCGCCAGTTTGGGTTGTTACCCATGCCCCTTGGTGAGGTCCATTTGTAGTGCTTTTTCCTTGTGCTAATGCTATTTTTTCTTCGTAAGGTCCATAAATATTTTTTGAGCGTAAAATTAACTGCCAACCGGTGGCGACCCCTCCAGCCGGAGCAAAAATGTAATAAAAGCCGTTGCGTTTATAGAATTTCGGTCCCTCAATCGTTGGATGTTTTTCGTGACCGTCAAAAACCATCACTCCGTCATCAAGAATTTTGGTTCCGTCAGCGCTCATTTTAGAAACGATCAAAACGCTTTTGAATCCGGCGCGGCTTCCCGCAAATGCTGAAACCAGATAGGCTTTACCGTCATCGTCCCAAAGCGGACACGGATCAATCAGACCTTTTCCAGCCTTGACCAAAACAGGTTTTTCCCATTCGCCCGCCGGATTTTTGGTCTTTGTCATATAAATTCCAAAATCGGGATCGGGATAGTAAATATAAAATTCGTTATTATGGTAACGAATCGAAGGAGCCCAAACCCCATTACCGTGTTGCGGTTTGGCAAAAACATCGAGAGGTTCTTGTTGGCGAAAAACGTAATTGATAATCCGCCAATTTACTAAATCTTTGGAATGTAGAATTGGTAAACCCGGTGCATCGGAAAAACTTGAAGCGGTCATATAAAAATCATCGCCCACTCGAATTGCGTCAGGATCCGAATAATCGGCGTGCAGGATTGGATTTTTATAAGTTCCGTCGCCATTGTCCGCCACCCAAACTTTTGAAACCGATTGAGTGTAACCACTTGATAAAAAAAGCGTTATTATTGCAATAACGCCTAAAATATTTTTCATTTTTAATTTTTCGCTTTTAAATTTCATCGTGCCAGCCATCCACCATCTACTACTAAAATATGACCTTGCAAATAATCACTTGCTGCAGAACTAAGGAATACAACTGCCCCGCCTAAATCCTCTGGATTGCCCCAATGACCAGCCGGAATTCGTTCTAAAATTTGGCGATTTCGGTTTTCATCTGCTTGCAAAGCCGCCGTGTTATTTGTCGCAAAATAACCGGGTGCAATAGCATTAACATTTATTTTATGTTTTGCCCATTCGTTCGCAAAAGCTTTGGTCAAACCTGCCACTCCGGATTTTGAAGCAGTATAAGCAGGAACTGTAATTCCTCCTTGAAATGATAAGAGCGAGGCAATATTAACAATTTTTCCACCGCCTTGTTCGATCATTTGGCGAGCCGCAGCCTGTGAAAGCCGAAAAATGCTCGATAAATTGACTTCTAGAACCGTTGACCAATCTTCTTCGGAAAAATCAACAGCAGGCGAACGGCGAATCGTCCCGGCGTTGTTGACCAAAATATCAATGCGCCCAAACATTTCGACAATTTCGTCAATCAAACGAACTGGAACTGTTTTATCAGCCATATCGCCAAAAACTTCGGCTGATTTTTTACCTAATTTTTCGATTGCTGCTACGGTTTCAACTGCCCCGCCCTTTTTACTGGCATGACAAACCACATCCGCACCTGCTTCCGCTAAAGCAATTGCCATTGCCTGTCCAAGCCCGGAGGATGAACCTGTCACAAACGCAATTTTTCCGTCCAATTTAAATTTGTCTAAAATCATATTTACCTAATTATAAATGGTTAATTGTTAATGGTTAATTAAGCGAGTGTATCACATTAACCATTAACAATTAACCATTTATAGCTAATATTTATTTTCTTGATGCTTCGAGCCCAGAACCATTTTCAGCAAATTCTGGTTGAACATTTACGACTCCGAATTGTCGGTCAATTTCTTCACGATGTGCTGCCATCATCCATAAAAAATTAATGCTTCCATTCGGACAGGCAACATTCGGATGATAACCTTTGGGCATTACCACCACATCGCCTTCATGGACAATCTGAGCAAGTTCTGGTTTGTGCAAATCTGTGTAAACCAACTGAATTCCAAAACTCGGTTCCGGCATATCAATATACAAATAGGCTTCTTCTAAAATCGAAGCATGTTCGTGTGGCGGATACGAAGTCCAATTCCCTTCTTCACTAAAAGTTACGCCAGCCAAAATCCGTCCGGCTTCGACATTTTTTCCAAACAAAATATTCAAATTACGTCGGGTTGTTGCACCGCCCGTATCAAACGAAAGCGAGCCATCCTTTTTGACATCTGCAAACGACACAAATTGAAGCGGATAGCGATTTTCCACTGGAGCCGAAATCTCAGCTAAATCACATTCGCCTGAAACAGTAATTTTAGAATCCCGGGGGATATACAAAGCATCATATTGCGAAAGATTGAAAGTTTGTCCCTCAGTGGTGATGGCTGCATTCCCTTTCAAACAAATTAGACCTGTTTCGTGGGTTTGATTTTCAAAAGAAATTGGTTCGCCCGCATCAAGTGTAATTCGTCCGTAATGCAAATATTGAGTTGCCGAATTTGCGGGTGAAACTGCTGTTCGACGACCTTTACCTTTGTGCGTCCCAAAAATTACACAAGTTTCGGGAGTAATTTCTTTTAATTTAACTGCTTCGTTCATAATTGATAATTAAAGACTAACTGCTTTTTCGCCCCAAAATTGAAATTCTCTATGTTTCAAAATTTCTGCTTTGGCTAAAACCTCACCGCTGGCAACTTTGCAAATATGTTCAAAGAGACGTTTACCGACATCTTCAATAGTTTCAGTTCCCTCGATGACATTTCCAGCCGAAATGTCCAGATCGTTATTCATTCGTTGGAAAATTTCGTTGTTAGAAGAAAGTTTAATAACGGGAGTAATTGCGTTGCCGATTGTAGTTCCACGTCCGGTGGTAAAGACTACAACAGTTGCCCCGGCGGCGACTAAACCTGGCGTTGATTCCTGATCATAACCAGGTCCCTGCATCAAATTCAAACCTTTATTTTTAACTGATTCGGCATATTCCAAAACACCTTCCACCCGGGTTGTTCCCGCTTTTGCAATAGCTCCAAGCGATTTGATCGTAATATTTAACAAACCGCCTTTAATATTTCCCGGACTCGGATTTTCGTTCAAAACTGCCCCAAATTTTCCGGCATAGTCCTTATACCAATCAACCATTTCATAAACTTTGCGTCCGGTTT
>DAORIL010000062.1:0-16420 GCA_035438525.1 Pyrinomonadaceae bacterium | reverse complement strand
TTTGCTTTGCGGTTTAATAAAAGTATGAGCAAATCACAAAAGGAACTCGCCTTTTTACAAGATTTAACGATTTCCAAAGATTGGACTGAGCGTTTTACTAATTTTACCGACAAACATCTAACTTTTCCAAAAGAGGGCAATTTTCTCTATTTCAACGGCGGCACGGTGACACATGCTCTTGAGCTTTGGGAGACCCTGGAAAGAGAAGTCAGCATCAACTATGTCAGTGATAATCCTGAATTAAGAAAAATTGCTGAAGCAAAAGTAACCGTAATGAAAGCAAGGATTAAGTTTAGCGAACTAAGCGAACTTGAATCGGAATTTTTTGACTTAGTTTTGGCAGATTTGAGTTTAGTCCGACCAAATAAAATTAGTGAAATTTTGGACGAAATTCTTTTCTTAACTAAAAAAGGTGGTCAAGTCGCTTTTTTTCTGCCGACTGCAGGCAGTTTCGGCGAAATCTTTTCCTATCTCTGGGAAACTTTTCTGGATATTGAGTTAGTTGAAAAAAGCGGTGAAATTGAACGATTGATTAATGAAATTCCGACTATTTCGCAAATTGAAAAGATTGCAGCCGAGGCAGGATTGAAAAAAGTTTCTCACGAAACAAGTTTAGAATTTTTTGATTATGAAACAGGAAAGGATTTTATAAATTCGACTTTGTTAACCGACTTTCTTTTTCCCGTTTGGCTTGATTTTTTAAGTGCTAAAGAACAAAAACAAGCTACTAAAAAAATCGCGCAACTGATTGATGATGAATATGATAAATTGAGTTTTCGTTTTACGGTCAAAGCAACTTTATTTCAGGGAACCAAGCAATAAAAAAGCCACAGACCAACTAAGGAACTGTGGCTTTCGGGGGTAGTGTGAGAGAGGAGAAAATTTAAGCTAATTTCCAAGTCGGGCAGCTGTTATTTCATCAGCCTGGGCAGCGGCGGCGTTTCCTTTGGCTTTATAAACCAGTGCTCTTGCCCGATAGAGATTTGGATAACGCGGATTAACCTGAATTCCTTTGTTAAAATCAGCCAAGGCAGCATCAAGGTCTTTCAAATAAATATTGGCAATTCCGCGATTTAAATAGGCTTCAGCAAAATTCGGATTCATTGAAATATGTGAATCAAAATCTTTTTTTGCCTTTTTCCAATCTTCCAGTTTGGTGTAAGCCGTTCCGCGATTATAGTAAAAAATCGGTTCATTGGGATTTAATTTGATTCCCTGTTCAAAATCCTTAATTGCTGCTTTGTAATCTTTTAACTCATTCAAATAAAGTGCTCCGCGACTCAAAAAATATTGCATCTCGTTTGGATCTTTTTTGATAAGTTCGGTGTAATAATCAACTGCCAACTTGAATTTTCCTTCTTTTTCGGCTTGTTTTGCCGCTGCCGTCAACTCTCCGGTGGTAACAGCAGTCGTTTCGTTATTCTTTTTGGCTTCACTATTAACTTGTTGAAGATTTGTGTTGTCCACTGGCTTTTGAGCTGTATCTTTATCCGAAGGCTTTTCGCCCGACCGTAGAACTTTCATTTTTTCAACTAACAATTCCGCATAGAGCGTTAAAGTTCGGCGAGCAGCCGTTAAATATAAATCACGTTTAGCCGGAATAACTAACGGGGTAAAAGTATGACGTTCAGTGCCAAAAAAGTTTTGAGTTTTCAAAGCGGCTTTTGACTCATCTTTATAAGGTTTGTCTGCAAAAGCGAATCTTTCGGCAATTGGCAATTCGTTTTTGTATTGGTCAAACCCGTTTTTCTTATCAAGCATAAAAATATAACTTTGCGGGACGCTAATCATTCCGCCAATGCTGTAATCAGCATGAAAATACGGATCGCCGTAAAAGATAAACCCTTTATCTTGTTTGATTTCAGTATTGAGCATAATCGAGGCAAAATCTAAAACTACATCCAGCGTCATTAGATCTCCGCCTGTTGTTTCACTAGCTTTGGCCATCTTTTTCATTTGCCCGAACCCAAGAATTTCTGTGGTTCCGTAAGGTTTCCAACGAACTAAAACCGGTCCGTCAAAGGCATTAAATGTTACCCAGGCTTGTCCTGCTTTGCCGTCATAATCCTTTTGTTTTTTATCTTCGTTTGATTTTTGCCGTTCAGCAAAATATTCGGTGCTTTCAATCGATTTCCAATCGGCGAATTCTATTCCGATGGCTGTTAGTTTTTGTTGTAAAATGCTGTAAAATTCATTGGTCAGGTTTTGCAAATCACCATTGGTCAAATCAGTATCAAGATAAACCGTCACATCAGCGGCATTTCCCTTTTGAACGGAATCTCTCGAAGTAATCAGTTTATAATGAACCCGAACTTGTCCGAGAGATAATTTGGAAGTATTTTTCGCAACTTTTGGTTTACCGAAAGTTCCTGCTTTGATATAGCCAAAAGTGTCGTCGGCAATCTTTCCCATCGTTTGGGCATTTGCCGAAAATGCAAACATAGAAATTAAAATCAGCGAAAAAAGTTTAATTTTCATTGTAAAAATCTCCTTCTACACTAAATCGCAAAATTTTTCCTGAAAATGGCTCAATATAAATAAAAAAAGCGAGAAAAAATTTTCTCGCTTAAAGTTGAAAAAATTGATTATAAATTCGGTTAGTTATTTCCCTTTTGCAATGATTCCGCTTTAGCTTGATTGGCGTTTGCTAATTCGGTTTTTCCCTGTTTGCGGTAAATTTTCTCTAACAATTGATAAGATTCAATCTCATTTGGAGATCTTTTGACCACAAAATTTAGTTTTTCAATTGCGCTCTCGGCATTTTTTGCCATTCCGGTTTCCAAAAAAGTTTCGGTTTCAATTTTTCCCCAACTGAGCATTATATTTTTAAGCAGTCCGTCAACGTCTTTTAATTCGGTCTCATTAAGCAAACCCGTTTCGGGATTTTTTTTGTAAACTGTGGCAAAAACCTGATTTCTTTTATCGTAGGTGGAATAAACCTTGAGCAAATCGTCAAAAGCACCACCGAACCAAACGGCTCTTTCTTCGTTTTTGGCTTTTGTCTCAGCCCTGGCTTTTTCAAAAGACTTTTTAGCCCGATTGAGGCGAAACTGGATGTATTTTTGATAATCTTCATCAGAAAGTTTGTTCTGTTTGGCGGCTAAATAAACTGTTGCCCGTTTTTCGTAAAACAAATGAAGCGTTTCTTCTGTCAATTCAATTTCTTGCGGGTTGGTCAAAGCTGAAAAAGCTTTAATGACTTCGCCGTAAGCAACTGCAGCCTGGTTAAAATTTCCTGCGCCAAGAAAGCCATTTGCTTCAGTCTGTTTCTGTTTGGACAAAGCAAGTAACCCTTGAAGTTTTTTTTCGTCAACACCATCCTGAGCAAATAAAACAACTGATAAAATCAGCAAAATAATGATTGAAATTACAATTCTTTTCATGAAAACACCTCTTTACTTTCTTCGTTTGAGATCAGCTTTGAGCGGAAAAGTCATATCGCTTTTGATTTTTGATTTAATGACGCGCCAATAAAGATTTCTGCCGCTAACTGTAATTTTAACGGTTCCTGTATTGCCCCAGTCGTCCTCGATTTTGGCAGTAAAACTGTTACCCGAAATCTTGGTAGATTTGATTTCGCATTCATACAATTTGGGGATCGCCCCAAAAGCAGTTCCGCTCACTTTCCCGTTTTTTTCTTTCAATTTGATAACTACGCCTTTGCTGGCTACTTTGTCCCACCAGACTTCCCATTCTCCGGTAAATTTTGATTTTTGGGCAGATGCCACATTGGCAAAAATAAATAAACAAAAAATAATCAGGGCAATTTTTTTCATAACAATTTCCTTTTCAAATTAATAAATGCGATTCTTGCTCGCTCAATACCAATCGCAAAATATTTCACAAATTCGGGTCAAATTAATCGTGTAATTCTTCAGCCCTTTTTTCATCCGCTTCAGCCAGATCATTTTTGCCCAGTCCACGATAGGCTTTGGCTCTCAGTTTATGTGCTGCAAATTTATTTGGGATTTGTTTTATCAAAAGACTTAAAAATTCGACTGCTTTATCATAATTTTTGGTGTCAAGATAAGCCGAACCGCGCCAGAGTAAAATGTCTTCAAACATCGGTTTCAACTCTTCTGACCGTTTCAAATTGAAAGGAAGCAGATATTGAATAGCATCAGCTTTTTCCAATTCTTGCTGACGTTTGATATTGATTTTGGCCAGCTTTTTGTATGAAAAAATTGCCAAATCGCACGACATAAAAGTATTTTCAAACATTCCGCCTGATGAATCACGGCATAAATTATATTTGTTAAAAAATTCCAGCATTTCAAAGTCAAAAGCAGTTTGAAAATAACTATTAGCTTGTTCAAAATTCTTGTCTTTAAGAAAAATTTCTGCTTTCATGACATAAAATTCAGACTCTTTCCGAACTTCTTCGTCCTTTAATTCATCCAAAGTTTGCAAAGCTTTTTTAGTTTCGCCTTTGTTTAAAAGTCTTTCGATTTGCGTGCGAAGCTTGGCGATTTTTTCATACGGATATTCCTGTTTATTAGGCTGAGCCAGAGCTAAAACGCTTAAAATAATGGTAATAATTGCGATAAATAATAATTGTTTCATTGTTTTGTTCCTCAAAAATTTTCACGATATTGTAGAAATTCAGGAAAATCTCTGACAGCATCATGGTAGAAACCTAAACCTAAAGATTCCAAGGCTTGAGCCGGAGTTTCGTATTTTTGCTTAGTTTTTAGTTGTTTTGTTTTAACAAATTTGCCGAGTTTTTGGTTAAAATTGTAAATCTCAACTTCGTAAAAATGTTCCCCATGATGTATTTCACCGTCCCCCCAGATTGAATTCCAAACTGCTATTCCCGTTCCATTTCCCCTGCCTAAATTTCCGAATCGAATTCCCCCCTCCCAAGAAAATTGCATAGTTGGCGGGGTTATTAATTTGATTTTCCCGTTGATCTCGCCAAACAAAAGCGACCAAAAACCATAATCTGAACCGCCGGGCGTTACAATCACCAAATGAATTAACGGTTTTGGCAATCCTTCTATTTCAACCACTCTAAATCTGATCTTCGGGTCAACAGCCGAATGAAAATATTCTCTCCTCGGCTCATCTCCACCATTTCGCAGAACGAATTGAGAAACTGTTTCATCATCACGTGTAAATCTTAGCGTAAAAGGCTTATTAACTTCCTCAATAATTTGAACTTGCAATTTTCCATTTTTAGGAAACTCAATCGTTCTTTCATACGAAATCATTTTCAAGATTGTCGGAACTTCTCCAAAATTATAATCATCTAAATCAATTTCCGGATTTGAAGAAATATTGGAATTTGAAACTGTTGGTTTATTGCTGATTGGTAAACCATTGGCATCTAAATTACGATTTGAAACCGCATTTGAATAACGATTGACAGAATAATTTGAATTTGAATTTGAATTCGACTTTGAGTTTGAATTATTTTGTGCCGAAACTCTGCCTAAAATATTGCCAAAGACTACTAATCCGATAGTTAAAATTATAATTTGAAATACTCGCATACTTTCCTCCGACATTTACCGAAAGTTTTTTCCTTTCACTGTTAATCGCCAAATTTTGCAGAAAAAAAGGTCAGAGATTATTTTGAACAGCCTTTATCGATTTTCGCCCCTAGTTTGATGGCTTGTTCCTGATCTTTGATGGCAAGTGCTGTTTGCCCTTTTTGGCAATAACAAAGTGAGCGCCCATAATAAGCATCTGAGCTTTGATTATTCAAACTGATAACCTGGGAATAATCGGCGATCGCTTTGTCAAAATTGTTGAGAGTATAATAACTTAAACCGCGGTTATAATAAGCGTGATCATATTTTGGGTCAATGGCCAGACTCTTATTAAAATCCTCAATCGCTAAATAAAAACTATTTTTATCCATAAATAATGTTCCGCGATTGTAATATGCTTTCTTGAGGTCGGTTTTGAATGCAATCATCGAACCATAATCGCTGATGGCTTTATCAATTTCTCCTAATTCTTCTAAAGCCTTAGCCCGATGGTAATATGCTATTCCATTGGCAGGATTGATTTTAATGGATTCATTATAATCCGCGACTGCACCTTTATAATTGCCTTTGGCGGCATAGCTTTTTCCTCTTTCCAATAAATTTTCTGCTTGTTGAAAAGGCGTAACCGAACTTAAATTTGAAACAATTTGCGCGGGAGAATTTCCCAATTCAACAAAGCTCAAAGTTGAGTAAAGCACTTCGCGCAGAGCGGCGGCGACTTGGTCACGTTCAGTTTCATTGTAGCTCGTTTTATTTCCCAAAACTGATAACTTTCTCAAGTTAGCGAGTAATTCCAGAGAAGTTCCGCTGGGTGCCTGATCAATATCTTTTTGCAGATTGAGCAATAATTGCGAGATCTTTTTCGGATAAGTTGTTGAGGTCGGGAATTTATACCAATTAACCAAACTTCCTCCTAATTCGCCCAAACCTGTTCCAAGCAAACTTTTCCATTTGTCAGCTTCACTAATTTGAGAAGTCGTTTTACCTTGCAATAACTGGTCAAAGCCTAAATATTTTCCGCCATATTTGATGACCACAAATTGATGAATCGCTTTTTTCTCGGCTTCGGTGACATCTATCCAATCAGTTGGAGTTTTGGCTCTCCCGACAATGGTTTTCAGTGTCGCATCAATTTCAGAATCAAACAGTCCGAGCATTATCCGGCAAATATCAAGATGTGCCGCTTCGATTTTTCCAACTCCAAACTCAGTTAAACCTTTGGCTTTCCATCCGTAATATCCGATGATGAACGGTTGAATTGCTTTTTGTTTGGCGGCATCTCCGGGCTTATTCTCAAAAATCGGTGCTATTTTTTGCCCAAACCGTCCGGCATCATCATCCAAACGCTTGAGCAAAGTTACCTGTTGTCCCAAAATATTGACCGACAAAAAGCTGAAAATAATAAATGCGAATAAAAGGTTGTTTGGTTTCATAATTACCTCGAAAATGTTTGAAATATTGCTTTCTATTTTTAATCGCCAAATTTTTAACGAAAAAGGATCAATAAAATTATTTTCGAGGTGTTTTTTTTTTATTTTTAAATTAATTCGCCAGATAATCATTGACCCAATCGTTAAATCCTTCGTCAGTTTTTATTAAAAACGGTTGTTTGTAAATAATTGGCGTTGGATTAATAGTTCTTGCTTGCGACTCCGATAAAATACCTTTTTCTTCCCACCAAGCCTTAGCAAAAAAAAAGTAAAATGGAATGGAAATAACATCCCCGGGTTGGAGAATCAATAAATTGCTTTCAAAACTTTTATTATAATCAGAGGAATAAGTTCGGTCTTTAATGTAGTAGGTGGACCTTTCCTCCGGCACGAGTGCGGTGATTGGAGTTCCGGGATTAATGATGATTATTGGAGTTGACA
Source organism: Pyrinomonadaceae bacterium (assembly GCA_035438525.1). Classification (GTDB taxonomy): domain Bacteria; phylum Acidobacteriota; class Blastocatellia; order Pyrinomonadales; family Pyrinomonadaceae; genus JAIBCC01. Next base: position 9,057 of record DAORIL010000062.1, on the reverse strand, counting down.
CGGAAAGGACTTTTTCTTTTTTATTGTTAGAGTCATTTCCCTGAGCTGATAATCCAAGGTTAAATTTGCCCAGACTGACTGCTTCAAAAACGGCAAAATGCCTAAAAGTTCCACCGCCGCTACGACGGAGATCATCCCTGCGATACTTTCCTAAATATTTAAGATTTGGGTCCAAAGGATTGATTATTTTTTCTGTATCTAATTCCTTGGAATAAAAATCAGAATAAGGTTTTCTTAATTCTTCGATGTTTTCAGGTGTTTCATATTTACTTTTGAGACTAAAAGTATGCTTTGAAAAATTTTGCAGCCGAATCGGAATGACTATCGTGTCGCCCAGACAAAAATGACCGATGTCTCTAATTATTTGCGGGTATCGGCGGCAACCCTTTCCACTTACCGCGATATTCATTTCAGTTTCGCCTGAGGCATAGAACTTATCAGCAAAATGATACGCATATTTAATTGTGAAGTAACCGGTATTTTTGGGCTTGACCTGAGCCAACCAATACTTCTGTAACTCTTTTTCCTCTTGATGATTTTTTACTTCCCCCTTAATAAACTGAAAATCTTTATCAAATTTGGCAATAAAGGCACTTTGCAAATTTTTGAGATTAACAGTTACTGCTTGAAAACAAAGCCCATTTCCGGATAATACAAAAAAAATGAAAACGACAGTTAAACCAAAAGTTTTCATAAAAAATCACCTCAATTTATTAATTCAGCGTTATGCGGTTTACAATTAGAACGTTGTGCTGTCAAAGACTTGCTTTTATTACTCATCTTAAATCGCATTTCTTTAAAAGCTGACTTTTTTAATTACTTATCCTTTTCTTTGACCGTAACCTCAAATCTGACACCATAATCTCTTGGAGGATTGGGCAAAACTACCCATAAATCGTAACTGCTTTCCGCCTGACAAACTTCAGTTGGTTTGAGATAACTAATCTTTATTACAAATTGTTTATATTCGAGGTTTTTAACCGCAGTAAATTCAAGCCCCGAAGGATACCCGCAATAGCCAGTTTTAAGTTTATTCCCAAATAATTCGTTTTTTTCAAAATCAAGTTTTTCCAGTTCATTCAAGCATTTTTCGCGGCTCGAATCAGTTCTCACTCGCTTCAAAAACTGATATTGGTTTTGAATTGCATCTTTATTCCAGGGCGGCATTTGCAGACATCCGTTTTTGGCATCATATTGTCTGATTTCCAACTTTTCTTCATTTACAGTTTGAGCATTGTTTGAAACCAATGCTCCCCAAATAATCAAAATAATCGTTAATAATCCAAATTTTTTCATCCTTTTGTCCTCTTAATTTCCAACTCTTTTCAAACCTTCTTTGGCAGCAGTTTCATTTGGATTTACCTGCAAAGCCTTTTGATATTGTATTTTAGCTTCAGCCTTTTTGCCTGACATTTCAAAAACTATGCCCAATCCGGCGATTGCGGTAGCGTTTTTCGGGTCTAAACTTATTGCTTTGTTAAAAGCCACAATCGCTAAACCTTTGGTCAGATTTGGATTTTTGTCATTAGGCGACATCGAATTAAGAAAGTAATAAAGTCCGAGCAACTGTTGCGGTTTTGAATAAGTTTCATCGGATTCAATTGCTTTGTTTATTTCCGTGAAAGCGGCTTTCATTTTAACTTCGGCTTCGATAATTTTGCCGTTTTGCAAAAGGTCTGCACCTTCGTTAAGAATACTTTCGGCTTTGTCGGTTATTTTTTGAGCATTAGCACGTTTCAGGTCAACAGGCTTCGGCTGCAAAGCGTTGATTTTACTCAACAATTCTTTGGCTTCGGCATTTGCAGAATTTAGTTCTAACGCCTTTTGAATGTCTTTTTTGGCTTCTTCAAGGTTCTTCTTTTCAAATTGAATCTTTCCGCGTTGCAGGTAAAGTAAATAGCTGTCGGGATATTTTGCGGCAAGTTCGCTGAAATCTTCAATTTTGCTCGACCACTTTATTTTCCGCCAATCCGCGTCTGAAAATGTTTTTCCGTGTGCGTAACAAACTTTTTTGACGGTAAAGCCTAATTCTCTTACTTTTTCCTCGTCCGTGTTGGCAAGCTCGACATTTCCTTTGCGGCAATTCACTGTGGCTCTGATCTCAAACGCTGTGGAACTTTTTGGGTTTAATTGAATGACTTTGTTTGCGTCTGAGACGGCAGATTCCAAATCATTTTTGAATAAATGAAGTTTCGCCCGATTGGCGTAAGTATTTGCAGCATCCGGGTTTATTTGAATGACTTTATTAAAATCAGCCATTGCCAAATCAACCCTTCCTGCCATTTTTCGCAACCAAAAATGGCTCGATCCGCGAAGTGATAAAAACTCAGTATTAGTTGGATCATTTTGAATTAGCCAATCTAAATCTTTGATTGATAAAAGTAATTTGTCTGTATCCACAATAATCCAACCGCCCTCTTCATCTGACAAAGGAAAACCGCCCATGGCAAGCGAACTATTTGCTAAAGCCCGGTAATGATAACAAGGCGTTGCTTTTGAATTGAGACGAATACATTCGGCAAAAGATTGCACTGCTTTCTGAGCCTCAAGATTACTGAATTGTTTATAACCGAGTTCATACCAATCTTTTGCCGTTGTTGGAGTTTGCCCAAAAGAAATGCTCGTTAAAGCAACCAAAATGATGATTAATAATCCAAGTTTTTGCATACAATTTACCATTCCTACAACTAATCGCAAAAAAATGCATTCTAAAGGTTCAGATAGTTTATTTTTTTCTGAAATATTCTATAAATCTTGGTAAGATAAGCCAAAATTGACTTTTAATGAGCGAAACCGCCACCAAAATTACAGAGCTTTTGCATCATGCACGAGAGGGTAGCAAAACTGCATTGGATGAACTTTTGCCTTTAGTTTATGACGAATTAAAACGGATTGCTTCCAAACAACTTTCAGCTGAACGTCCCAATCACACATTGCAGGCAACGGCACTCGTCAACGAAGCCTATCTTCTATTGGTCAATCAGCATTCGGTTGATTGGCAAAATCGTCTACATTTTTTTTCAATCGCCTCTGAAGCAATGCGGCGAATTTTGGTCAATTATGCCAAAGCAAAAAAGGCTCAAAAACGCGGTGAAGGAGTAACTCTGCTTTCCTTAGATGAAGTCGTAAGCTTTCCAAATAAACAAGATATTGATCTAGTTGTCTTAGATGAAGCGATCAACCAATTAGCTGAAATGGACGAACAACAAGCTAAAATCGTCGAAATGAAATTCTTTGGCGGACTAACTAATGAAGAAATTGCCGAGTTTTTAAATATTTCCATTTCAACCGTTAAACGCGAATGGGTTTCAGCAAGAGCTTGGTTATTGACACGAATAAAAGAATAACCACAGAGCACACGGGGAACACAAAGGAAGTAAAAACTCAATCCCTTTGTGTTCTCTGTGATAAAACTATTTTATGTCCCCTAAGCAATGGAAAAAAGTTAAAGCAATTTTCAACAAAGCAACCGAACTACCAACGGCTGAACAGTCCGCTTTTCTCAAGAATTACGATTCAGAAATCCGCCTCGAAGTTGAAAAAATGCTGCTGGCTGTAGAAGAAGAAGGTCTTTTGCTAAATACGCCAATTGTTAACTTTAAGGAATTTGCCGCAACCACATTACCTGAAAAAATCGGTGAATACAAAATTATCCGTGAAGTTGGTCAGGGTGGAATGGGAACAGTTTATGAAGCATTGAGGGAGACCGAAAATTTCAAGCAAAAAGTCGCCTTAAAAATTATTAAACGCGGGATGAATAACGAAATTATTCTCAAGCGTTTTCGTGCCGAACAACAGATTCTAGCCACTTTAGAACATCCGAATATTGGACGATTTCTCAATGGTGGGAAAACTGCGGAAGGTTTGCCGTTTTACGCCATGGAATTCATCGAAGGTTTGCCGATTGATGAATTTTGTCTTAAAAACAATCTTTCGATTGAGGAAAAAGTTACTCTATTTCGGGAAGTTTGTTCAGCAGTAAGTTATGCTCACACCCAACTTATTGTCCATCGTGATTTGAAGCCCTCAAATATAATTGTGACCGAAAAAGGAATTCCAAAATTGCTTGATTTTGGAATTGCCAAAGTTTTAAATATTGATTCTACAGAAATTGGAACGGCTACCCAACTTGGAATGATGACGCCCCAATATGCTTCGCCAGAGCAAATTCGCGGCGAAAAGGTTACCACTTTAAGTGATGTTTATTCGCTTGGCGTTATTTTTTACGAAATTCTAACTGGAGAAAAACCTTATCAAACAGAAGGTAAAAATTACGCTGAAATTTTAGATATCATAACGCAAACTGAGCCCGTAAAACCGAGCGAATATCGGCAATCGACCACCTTTAATTCACAATTAAAAGGTGATTTGGATACCATAGCTCTCAAAACTCTGCAAAAATCACCCGAACGTCGGTATCAATCGGTTGAACAGTTTTCCGAAGATTTGCGGCGGCATTTGGTCGGTTTGCCGATCACTGCTCGTCCCGATACTTTTCAATATCGTTTGAGTAAATTTGTTGGGCGAAATAGAGTCGGAGTGGCGGCTGCCGGATTGATTTTTCTTTCGCTTTTGCTTGGGATCGGAACCACCGCTTGGCAAGCGCAACGTGCGGAAAAGCAACGACTTTTAGCCGAAAAACGCTTTGCCGAAGTGCGGACGATTGCAAATAATGTAGTTTTCAAATACACCGATTTAATTACTAATTTACCCAATTCAACCGAAGTGCGCGAAACTTTGCTTCAGGATGCAACTGCTTATTTAGATAATCTGGCTCAGGATGCTCAAGGGGATTTTGCCTTACAAAATGAATTAGCCTTGGCGTATCTCAAACTGGCGGAAATTCAAGGCAAAGTAAATGCCTCTTCGACTGGAAATACCGTCGGTGCAATCCAAAATTTTGAAAAGGCGATAGTTCTTTTGGAGGAAATTTCAAATTTGGGCAAAAATGAAACGGCTTTGCAAGCCAAACGAAATTTAATAGATGTTTATGACAAGATTTCGGCAACCATGTCCAGAGCCAATCTAAACCCTGAAAAACGGCGTGATTATTTGGATAAACGAATTGTTTTGATAGAAAATTTGCTTCAAATAAACCCAAAAGATTTAAAAATGAAGACCGAACTCGGACGGGCAAATGCGGCCGTCGGAAATCGAATTTTGGGTTCCAATTTTGAGCAAGGAATCAAATATTATCAAGAAAAAGTAGAACCGATTTTGCGGGAAGCAGAGGAAATTGCTCATGATGATAATGAAACCATGCGTCTGGGAATTAGGGTCAACAGCCGTTTGGGTTTAGCTTTCATCGAACAAGGCCAACTCCAGAAAGAACTTGGCGAAAATCCGCTTGAAAATTTTCAAAAGTCCTATGATTATTATTCCAAAGCCTTTAAAATTTATGAAAAAAACCTCGCTAAAGACCCGCAAAACCTCTCAAACAAACGAAATTATGTGGTAGGAATTGTGACCATTGCGATTGCCTTGCGTGAACTTCAAAGGTTTGATGAATCGCTTGAATATTTTGAAAAAGGACGCAAACTTTATGAAGAGATTGCTGAATTTGATTCAAAAAATCTGCAGGCAACTTTTGATTTAGGGGATTTTTATTCGGCTCGTGCCCTACTTTTTGTTAGAAAGAAAGAATTTTCGGCGGCATTTGCGGATTTTGAAAAATCTTTGGACTTTTTAGAAAAAGTTATTTCAACTGACAAGAATCACCACGAAGCAATTACCTATAAAACCGACTCTTTATTAGATTATGCCGATGCTTTGGCGGGATCCGGAAATCATGAAAAAGCCTTGAAAATCGTCCAAAAAACTGAGGATTTCGCAAAAATTAATCTAACCGAAGATGATTATGAACAGATCCAGTTTGGACGAATATTTATCGAACGCGGAAAAATTCATCTCAAAACTTCCAAAATCGCCAATGCTCGCCAGGATTTTGAGAAAGCTTCTGAAATAATCAATAAGATTCAATCAAATTCAAAAACGCCTTATTTGCGAATCATCCGAAATTTTTTGGCGAAATGTGAAATTAGCTAAATTCTTCCGAATCATCTCATAAAATCACAAATCAACCGGTGAAAATGATGTGTCCCCTGCTCACGGGTTGGCGAATATCTACCCGATTGGTAAAAACGTGAACGAATTCCCTTTTGCACAGACTCAACTACCGCTTGATCTTCCAGTTCAACAGTTTCCAAATCTGCACCTGCTCCTTTTCCTAATTTTGATTCGTCCGAAACAAAAGTTAAATATGTAACCGTTGTTTTACTCGGGCTTATCGGCTTAATAATATTGACCGAAATCCCCCACGGATAAAAATTGAACATTAAATTCGGAAAGATAAAAAAGTAATATGCCGCAAGTTCTCCGTTGTTTTCAAAGGCAGTTTGCAGATTTGAATAACGAAAAGTTTCAGTTTTGTAAGTGCCATAATCAATCGCCTCATTTAATGATTTATGCACAAAGGGAACATGAAAACCTTCCAGATAATTTTCACAATATAATGCCCAATGAGCGTTGATCTCATAATCTTTTGTTTCGGTAAGCTTAAGTTTATTAGATAATTGAACAGTCTTTTGCATTTCAACCAAAAACTCATTCAAAGGTGCAATCGGATTTAATGAAGCAAATATAAATTCACCCCAAATATCAGTCGGAATTTGCGACAAATTATCTTTTTCACTTGGAAAATTCTGCGTTTCTTCAAACTCAGGCATTGATAAAAACTTTCCGTCTAAATCAAATCGCCGTCCATGATAACGACAACGGATTCCGTTAGCCAGACACTCTTTTTCTACTAAAATCGCGCCGCGATGAGTGCAGACATTAGAAAAACAACTGACTTTTTCACCATTTCTGGAAAGAATTAAGGGAGTGTCTAAAATATTGAACGGTTTTAGATTAGAGGCTTTATCCGCAGTTCCGACCAAATGCAAGGGGCGAGCAAAAATCTTTTCCTTTATATTGAACGGTTTCAGATTCGCCCCTTCATTCGTCATTCCGATTAAATGCCAGCTTCGAGCAAAAATCTTTTCTTTTGAGGCTTCAAAATATTTTTCGTTCGTGTAGAATTCGGATGAAAGCGTTTCGGCAAAACGAATATCTGGAGTTATTTCAAAAATTCCCATAAAAATTTATCCAAGAAGTTTCACGAAGTAACCACGAAGTTTTAAATAATCTAAACAATCATCCTAAAAGACTTGTCTCCAACAAAAATTCAATGGTTTTATCTTCGTGAAAACTTCGTGTCTCTTCGTGGATGAGTCTTATTTATTCTTCGACAATCTCGCCTATTTCTTTTTGTAAAATTTCTCTCTGCATCAATAGTCGCAAAAATAAACCGCGTTGGCGAAATAATAACCAAACCGATTTTATCCAAATACTCATGTCAATTAAAGTTTCCGAACTTCGCAAAGCAAGATAACCACATAAAATGGTGATTGGAATTGAAATCAGTGCAATTTGCCAACCAAAAAACCAAAATATTATTAATCCGACAATTAACCAAGTCAAAGGCATAAAAGCCATCGCCGCCAATATTTTATAAGTTGAACCAACTGCATCTGCTCCGTGACTTTTGAAAACCAACCCGATAAAGTTTGAAAAAAGATAGGCGGGTGAATGAATAATTGCACCGATAATTGCCATTGGTGAAAGGATTAAGAGAATAATAATTCGCAAAATCAAATAGCGAAAAACGTAAAAAGTCGGATGTTGGAGAACGGAAAGGCTTTCGTGGGTTAGTCCGCTAGTCTTCAATTCATCTTCGTAAGTTGTGATTTTTTCATTAAGTTGCCGCATTTTTTGCGGATCATTTTTTTCCAACAGTTCATATTTTTTGGCTAAATCCTGCAAACGCTGAAAACTTTGAGTAAGTGTTTGTTTGAAAAGTAGATTTTTATAAACAGAAGAAAAAAGAGCTTCAGCTTTAAGAATTGCGTCAAGTTCTCTTTGAGATTCAAGGTTAAGAGTAACATTTCGCAAAGCATTTTCGATTTTATCCGTCAAATCTTTAACCGCTTGCCGTGGCGGCTCTCCATTTTCATCCAATTCTACTTTTTCAACTTCAAAAATCTCACCGTAACGAATCAAAGCCTCGCTTCGAAATGCAGTTTTTGAAGTGTAATAAAGCCCAACCGCCATTATTTTTAATTTTGGATTTTGGATTTTGGATTTTAGATTTTTTTCGTCAGAGGAAAACTCTAAAATCCCCCTTACTCCCTCACTTCCTTTTTCCCCTTCGCGCCCAACTCCCAATGCCCCCAAAGCAATCCTCGCTGCACCACTTTTGATTGGTTGCAATTTAGTTTCGTTATGTGAAATTCCTTCCGGAAAAATTGCGATACAACGTTCACGATTAAGTAATTCCCGGCAAATTTCAAAAGTCCGCAGATTTTTGGACATATCGCCCTCATCAACCCGCCGATAAACCGGTAAAACTTCCAGCGTTCGCAGAAGCCAACCAGCAATTGGAATCGAAAAAAGTGTTGATTTGGCTAAAAAAGAAACACGTCGGATCAGCGAAACATACACCAGTGCCGGGTCAACTAAACCGTTTTGATGATTGAGAACAAAGATTATTCCACCATCCTGAGGAACTGTTTCAACTCCACTTGTTTCAATCCGGCGAAAAAATAAACGAAGCGAAATGCTGATGATGGCGTGAATAATTTGCCTGAGAAACGAACCTTTGCCTAGAAAAATCATCTCCCACAACCGTAAAACCTTCACGCTTTCAAATGTTGAGGCTAGGTTATCTGTTTTTTGCATTTCTTTTTCCAAAGTTCTTCCCCCAAATTGCCAATCCGATTCCGCCCAAAATTAAACTACTGGCTAAGATGAGGCGAAACGAGATATTTTCTGCCAGAAAAATCACTCCGCCAATTGCAGCAAGCGCGGGAACCGCTAATTGAAAAATTGCGGCGCGGGTGGATGTGTGATGTTTCAAAACCGAATACCAAACCGAATAGCCGATGCCGGAAGCGATTGCGCCAGACAAAATTGCCAAAACAATTCTATGAATTTGCGACAGGATTATTTATGGAATTA
>DAORIL010000061.1:0-16436 GCA_035438525.1 Pyrinomonadaceae bacterium | reverse complement strand
AATTTAAGTTATTCCAATGGGTAATGCAACATTTCAAACTTATATTGATTGATTTTTTAGCTTGACATTTAACTAAATTAGAATTATTCTAATTCTAATAGGAGAAATTATGGGATTACATAAAACAAAAATTGATATTTCGTTAAATAATCGAGAAAAATTAGTTGAAATTTTGAATGCAAGATTAGCTGACGCGATTGATCTGAAATCACAAGCTAAACAAGCACATTGGAATGTTAAAGGAATGAATTTTATTGCTTTGCACGAACTTTTTGATCAGGTTTCGACTGAAGTTGAAACACACATTGACGACATTGCAGAACGAATTACGACACTAGGCGGAACTGCTCTGGGAACGGTGCGAGTGGCAGCACAAAATTCTACTTTAAGCGAATATCCACTGGAAATTACGGACGGAGCCGATCATGTTGACGCACTTTCGACTACGTTGGCTGATTTTGGGAAAAAAGTTCGCGCAGATATTGATGCGACGGATGAGCTTGGTGATGCCGATACTGCAGATTTGTTCACCGGAATTTCTCGCGCAATTGATAAATTATTGTGGTTTGTCGAAGCACATCAACAGGCGTAAAAAGTGAAAAAGTGAAAAAGTTGATTGAATTTACGCAATCAACTTTTTCACTTTTCAATGACTAATTTTACGGTTCATTCTATTTGTTGAAACTGACTGAAACAGTGATAAATTATGCGGGATACCGTGCGGAAAAAACGCAATTTTTCGATTTTTATTTTGCTCTTTAACAATTACAACTAAAGGTTTTAATGGATTCCACGCATTGCCAAAGCGATTATAATTTTCGATTTGAACAATTTCCATTCCGTCGCGCAAACCGGCACGAAAAGCGACCCCATTATCTACTACACCCAAAACTTTTTTAGCTCGCTGCGATTCATTTAATTGAAATCCAACATCAAAAGACGGAACAGACGATTTGCGTAATTCATAAGAACTTCCAATAGCATCCGGGGGAATAGAAATCGGCTCGCCGCGTAAAATATATTTCTCAAAATCAGTTTGAGCATCAATTCCATAATTTTTCTGCACCAATTCAAAAAAATCCTGTTCACTATTTGAGCCGTTATTTTTGAGTGCTAACCAATAAACATCTTCAATCAAATTTCCCAACGATTTTTCTTTATTCATCTGGCGGATTTTTGTATCCCAGTTGAGAGCAATCAAGGCACCTCGATAATATGAAAGTTTGTTAAAAGCCTGATTAAATTTGCCCGTTTGTGTAGCTTTGACCAAATCCTGAAAGGTCGTATTTTTATTTGGATTATCGGCAATATTGATGATGTCACGATTGATTAATTCGGCAAATTTTTCGAGGGTTAAAAGTTTTGCGTCAAGTAATATTCGTCTGGAAAAATAATCGGTAAAGCCTTCGTAAAACCATTGATATTTGAGACTTATTTCACCTTTTGGTGGTTTGATAATGTTCGCAGTCAACCAATTATGAAGCATTTCGTGAGATAGCAAAACATAAAGTTGTTCGCGGGTTACGTCGGCTTTAAAAAAGCTGACGAACAGATTTTCAATTCGTGTTCCTGCCACGTTGTCTTCTTTTGGCAAAACCACGACATTGTAAAAAGGCTGATTAAAATCATTAAATCTTTCGCGTTGAAGCGTGACAATTTTGCGAACAGCCGCAAAAATCTCATTTTGCGGAATAACAAATTTTCCCCGAACAAAAACCGAAACGGGCTTTTCACGCACCAAGAATTGGCTAAAACCTTTTCGTCCGCCGCCAATCGCAGTAATATCAAGATCATCAAGGCTGACAACCCCTTCAAATTTTGCCGGATTTGCACTAAGTGATGAGTATAGTTTCCAATCTTTTGGAGCATCAACCAATTCAATAATATGCGGACGTTTTTCTTCCTCATTTCCAATCCGTAACATCCATTGACAACCTGCCACATGAAAATGACTGTTTCCGACATTCGGACTAAAGGTGGAATCAGCCAAAGCCTGCGGATCAAAAGACAAAACATATTTAAGGTAAATTTCTCCCTGTGAATTGGGTTGCACCAGCCGTTCCCCTTCGTCTTTCCCGCTTTGGACAGTAGTTCCCGATTCTCCGGTAAATGCGGTAACAAAACGGAATAGCTTGGGTGTGCCGTAACAATCAACAGGTAGTTTAACTGCCACAGAGCTTGCTTTTACCCCTTCAATTTTGAATGAGATTTCCAGATTGGTGCGGTCGGAAATTGGAATAGGCTTGATTCGATAATGAAATGTTTCGCCCTCAATATTTCCTAAAAAAATAGAAAGGCTAAAGGCTAAAACAGTAAGAATCTTAAAAAACATTTTCTATTTCCTTAAATTATTTTTCTAGACATCTTTACTTTGTCGGCGGCGGTTCTTTGCCCATTACCACCTCAGCAGTTTCAACTAAAACTCTGCCGAGAGATTTACCCAAATTCTGCGGAACACTCGTATTCACCTGCACCGCCACCGAAATTTTAGATTCGGGAAAATACATCATATCGGTCATATAACCCGGGAAAAATCCGCTATGTCCGTAGGTCAAACCTGCACGAGTCGGACGAATTATCACGCCCAAACCATATTTTGTATCTCGTCCGAGCATTGGCGCAGAAACTCCGTTGAGCATTTCGGGTAAAAGTGAAGCATCAAAAGCCTTGCCTTCATACATTAATTTTGCATAACGCGCTAAATCTTCGGAATTAGTCATCCAGCCGCCGCCCGTCCATTCAAATTGCGGATTGATGATAAATTTTCCGTTTTCCAAAACTTTATCTTTACCCGTAAATTCATTTTTATCGCCCGCGTAACCTTGCACCAAACCTTTCAAAACACGCTTATCTTGCGGGAAAACTTTAGTCAGCTTCAAGGGCTTAACAACACGTTTTTCAGCTAAATCATAGAATTTTTTACCCGTTACTTTTTCGATGATCATTCCTAAAACAATGTAATTTGTGTCGGAATAATCCCAACCTTTGCCTGCTTCAAACGGCGCTTTAGCATCAAAAAGATAAGCAATCAGTTCTGCGGGTTTCCAGACCTTATCGGGATTGGCAGTTAAATCTTTGAGGAATTCCGGTTTTAATTCATACCGAACCAAGCCGCTCGTGTGATTCATCAATTGCCGAACAATAATGTCTTTAGCATTTGGAAGGCGCGAAAACCAGACTTCTTTCCCAAGATATTTTTCGATTTTATCGTCGAGATTTATTTTCCCATCTTTGACTAATTGCATTGCAACCGCGAGGGCAAAAGTTTTTCCGGTGCTACCCGCCAGCATTAAATCAGTCGGTTTCATCGGCGTTTTCTTTTCCAAGTCGGAATATCCAGTCGCCAATCCGAAACAATTTCCGTCTGCTAAACAAACTCCCAAAGTTGCGCCTGCAAATTTTCCTGCTTTGTGCCACTCGTTTAATTGAGTTTGGAGTTTTTGTTGTAAAGCCGTTGAGTTTTGGGAAAAAGATAAATTACAAAATAAAATTGTAATTGCCAAAATTCCAATGAATTTGATAAAAAATTTTCTCATAATTTTTAATTTTTCACCCGTTCCGCAAGATGATCTTCTCCACTATAACGCATATTTACCTTTGATACTTTGCCGTTTTGGTCAAGCGTGAAAATTGCCTTGCCGTCTGCCAATGGAAAGTAAAATTCGGTTGGAGAAAGCGGAATTAGTCCGGCGGTATAAAAATCTTTGAGTTTTGCGGTCAGAAAATCAGGTTCATTTTTAATATTTAAAATTCTGCCGTCCTTCATTTTATAATCGCCTTCGAGATTAGCAATTTGTTCCGGCGAAAGTTTAATGACCTTTCCACGAACAGGCATATCAAAGGGCGTTCCCAGTATAATTGAAGTTACATCGCGAGAAACACTATTCAAACGGGTGCGGTCTATATTTGAAAAAATAATAATAGTCGTTTTTTCGTCCGGAAATCGAATAAAATCAGTCAGAAACCCTGGCAACATTCCATTATGCCTCGCTCTTTTGCGATTAAAACCTTGTCCGATAAACCATCCATAACCGTAATCTTCCAATCCTGCCGTATAAATTTCGTCAACCTCAACTTTGGGAATCAGTTTGCCGCCTTCCATCATCTGACTCCAACGATAAAGGTCGTCCAAAGTGCTGTAAAGCATTGCATCTCCGTGAGGCGAGGAAATCGTGATCGGCGGCTGCTTTTTGAGCGTTCCGTCAGTCAATAGAAAACCTGCCAAAGTTTTTTCCCAGCCTAAGTCCCCATAGGTATATCCGACCGCTAAATTTTTCGGGTATTTTCCAACTCCGAAAATTCCCGTGTTTTTCATTCCGGCAGGCTGCAAAATATTTTTCGTCACGAATCCAGCAAACGGCATTTTGGCAACTTTTTGCACCAGATAGCTCAAAACCACATAACCTGTATTGCTGTAATGGAATTTTTCACCCGGTTTGAAATCCAACGGCAATTTTTTCGCTTCGGCATAGATCCGCGCCGAAGTATCGCCTTCCGCCATCATCTGCAAATATTTTTCCGAGCCGAGTTCGAGTTTTTCCTCGTAATCGGGAATTCCCGAAGTGTGACGCATTAAATTTTGAACTGTTACAGGCTGCCACGCAGTCGGACAATCGTCCAAGTATTTGCAAATGGGATCTTCCAGTTTTAATTTGCCCTGATCGCGCAATTTTAACGCAGCAGCCGAAGTGAACATTTTCGAGACCGAAGCAATCGCGTGCTGAGTTTCGGGCGTGTATGGAATTCGTTTTTCAACATCGGCAAACCCGTAACCTTTGCGAAAAATAACTTTTCCGTCTTTAGCGACCAACACTGCTCCGCTAAAATTTCCCATTTCCGAACGAATTGTCAAATATTGGTCAATAGTTGATTCAACGGTTTGCGCGGAAATGGAAAGAGCCGAACAAATTAAAAGAATTAGAATGATGACTTTGAATTTCATAAGTTACTACGATTTTTTGGTTTTGAATTTGAAAAATTTATTGATTTTATCCAAACAACTCGTGTTCGGAGCAGTCGTGGGATCATTGAAAAAATCAGCAATCATTTCGTTAACGCATAACGGGCTGTTAAAACCGGGTCCATGTCCTGCCCACGGAACTTCGACAAAGAAACTGTTTTTCAAGTTTGTGGCAGTCATTTTTCCCCATTCGGGCGGCGTGTAAGCATCATATTCGCCGGACACGATCAGCGTTGGAATTTCGCTTTTGACAGGCTCGTTTTCAATCTTTTTAGCTGGCGGAAGCTTCCAAACACGACAGACATCAGGCAGAATTTGGACTTCATAGCCCTTTAATTTCGGATAAAGATTTGATTGAGCCGCAATTTTGGCACGATTTTCAAAAGGAAGTTCTTCCCGGCACCAAACTGAATAACGCATTCCGATTGAATAAAAATCGGGCTGCAATTTTGATTCGGCATAATCTTTTAAGGGAGTATAATCGCCGCTGATGACTGCTTGAATTTTCAAAGGAGCGTCGGAAATCGTATTTCCATCGGACGAAAGCGAATAATCAACCAACCAGGTGACAAGATCATCTCCGGTTAATTTGAGGTTAATATTTTCGGCGCTTTTTTGGTCTTTCACACTAATTACAATTGGCTCTACATTCGTTTTTTTGACCAGATCATAAAATTTAGCCTCAAGATTCGGAAAAGCGGCATTGCAATCAGGATTTTGAGCGCATTTGCCGAAAAACAAATCCAATGAACGGACAATTTCAGTTACGCCGAGTTCGTCGTAATTGATTTCAAGCGGCATGGTTGATTCCAAAACAACGGTGCGAATCCCGTTTGGAAAATCTCGCATTACATTGAGCATCAATCTGGCACTATACGAAACGCCATACAAATTGATTTTTTCGAGATTTAGAACACGCCGTAAATCTTCAATATCAGCCGCGCTTTGGGTGCTGTTGTAGGCAACTAGATTTATTCCTTGTTTAATTAACCTGTCGCGGCAAACTTTAACGGCTTTCAGCTCTCGATTTTTTGCTTCTTTTTGATTCAATTGTTGCTTTGCACTAGTTATTTTCGCATCGCTGACTTCGGGACATTCCAGTGCAGGTTGAGCGTATTTCGTGCCGCGCTGTTCAAAAATGATCATATCGCGCTGCTTTAGCCACGGCGAAAAACGCCTGCCCGTTACCATTCGCAAGGAGGAACCGCCCGGTCCGCCAAGAGTCCGCAAAACCGGATCAGGCTGCGGATTTGGATTATCGCTTTTCAAAATTGCTATCGGTAATTTGATAGTTTTATTGTTTTTTAGTGTTCGGTCTTCCGCTACTACCAAATAACCGCATTCGACTTTCTCCCCTTTCGGAATTTGAATAGCACAATCGGATGGCTCAAATCTCGGCACGGACTGCGCCGAAAGTTGAAAAGTAATCCCGAACAGAATCGAAATTATGATGGCTAACCTGAAAAAAATCATTTATTTATTGTCCTTTTAGTTTTCGCAGTGATTCGAGGGAAGACGGATAATTCGGGTCAATCGAAAGTGCTTTTTCATAAGATTTGATTGCTTCTTCCTTTTTCCCTGCCGCCTGCAAAGCATCACCCAAACTATCATAAACATTGGCTGAATTCGGATAAGATTCAACGTTTAATTTAAAGATTTCGACTGCCTCATTAACCTTTTTATTATTGAGCAAAGAATAACCGAATTGATTTAGCGGACTTTCCGTATTGATAAAACGATGCTCCGGATTCGCTTTGAACTCACGAAACTTTTTGATAAATTCCGTGAGATCGCGTCCGCTAGTCGCTTCGGCGGTCAAATCAGCAAAGGTCGTTCCAGGTTTATAATTGAAAATCGCCTCCATCGGCGGATCAATATTTTTTCGGTAATCTTCAGACGAAATTTCGGCAGCAATTTCCGGCGCAGTCCAGAATCTTTCGTCGCGCGGGTCGAGGTCTTGCCACCACAAAGTTGAAGCACGAACCGTTAATTTACTGTTTGGCAAAGTGAATGGACGGTTGTCGCCGT
Organism: Pyrinomonadaceae bacterium; assembly: GCA_035438525.1. Lineage (GTDB taxonomy): Bacteria > Acidobacteriota > Blastocatellia > Pyrinomonadales > Pyrinomonadaceae > JAIBCC01. The sequence continues at coordinate 9,448 of DAORIL010000061.1, read as the reverse complement.
AATGATTCGGATGCGCGGCGGTCGGTTCACCGACGAAAGTTGCTTCGGTGTATTTTTCGATCTGATTGACCAGATTTTGCGCGGCAGAAAAAGTTTCTCTGCCCGTAATGACGAAAAATTTTCCGCGCTGATTGATCTTTGATTTGATCAGCTGAATAACGACTGCTTTATTCAATCCATTGTTGCCGCCGCCATTAAAACGTAAATCCAAAACGAAAGTCTCAACCGGATTTGCATCTACAAAAGCCAGAACCCGCTTATAAAAATCCGCCACCGATTCATCAGATTTATTGCCGATTCCGTTGTGCTGGACATAAACCATTTTGCGGTCTTTCAGGTATTCATACCAGTAAAGATTCGATGGATCTTTCAGATACAAAGCCTGATTTGTTTTTGGCGCGGCATCGATCCAATCAGCCGGAAAACGATTCAAATCCGCTGCCGTCCCTTTTGGCTGAACCTCAAAGCTCTTTTGTTTTCCATTAATTTCAACGGTCAGATTAAGTCTTTGTTTATCGTTAATGACGTTAAATCCTGACAACACTTCAGGGATTGTTAGCAGCAGCGGGGTAATCTCTTTGACCCCCATTTCATTATCTGCAAAAGCCGCTTGACCGACTGTTTTGAAGGCTTCATCCGCACTCATATTGCCGATTTTAATAACCTTTGCGCCGACTATTTCAGCGTATTCGGGAGCGGCTTTCTGGACAAAAAGCCCGTCGCTGAACAGATAAAGTTTGAACGGATAAATCCCGCTGCGGAAAAACGGACGTGCAATGATATTGGTGTGACCGTCTTTGATCATCGCTACGATTTTCATCAAACCGACAATAATTTCATCTTCGCTCAACTGCGGAACACTGTTGTGTAATTTCTTAACGGCAGTTTCATAATCTTCGCGTTTCATCCGGTGAAAAGCGTTGCGATGGGCTTTGACCAATTGCTCGCCTAAAAAATTAACATCCGCCTGCCATTGCTCCTTTGTCATTTGCGGAGCGGTATTTTGGGCAAAAATTTGAACCGAAACCAAAGCAAAAATTGCGGCAAAACTGACAGTCTTAAAAAAAACTTCAAACCTTTTTTTCATAAATAAATTCCCTTTTGTCTTTATCATTTAAAACCCCGAACGAGTATTTTTAATGACAAGTTTCTTTTTTATTAGTTTGAAGCCGTATTTTTCGGCAGCCGCGTTAACAATTGCTGAAACCGTGAATCTTCACGAATCGGTTTCATATCTGCATCGGTTTCGAGCGTATTACGGTCAGCAAAACCTTCATCAACCGCTTTATTCAACATTTCAAAAACCTTATCGGTTTGTTTAAGGCGAACATAAGCGCAAGCCATATTGTAATAAGCAATTCCGCGTGTATTTGCTCCCGGCGGGATCCCCATTTCAAAGGCTTTTTCGTAAGACTTAATTGCTTCTTCGTTGCGATTGAGAAACATTTGGGTAAAAGCTAATTGACCGTAAATCTGGCTGTTTCGCGCTCCGCCGTCAATGGCTTTAGTAAAATTTGCGGCGGCTTCTTCGTAACGCTTTTGCCCGAAACGAATTTGAGCAAGCCCTAGATAAATTCCCGCATCGGTTCCGCCATATTCCAGAGCCTTTTCGTAAGCGGTGTTTGCCTCGTCAAAACGGCGAAGCTGTGACAAAACCCTTCCATATTGCTGATAGGCGACGACATCTTTCGGATTTTGTGCAATCCATCTGCCTAATAAATCAGCCGTTTTTTGTAAATCACTGTCGTAAGTAGCGGCGACGACCTCACGCGCAAATGAAGGTTTCCACGAAGGCTGCGGAACGGGTTCAAGATTCGATTTCCAAAAAGCAATCGTTTGCTGAATGATTCTCCGCGATTCGTCATTATCCGCAAAAGCGTCAAAAGCGTGGGGCATTCGACTGGCAAACATCACCGTCCACGGCGCACGGGATTCACTTATTTTCTGCCAGAGAGTAGCGTATTGCTGACCGTTTCGCACCATATCGCCTTCGGCAATCACGAACAAAACCGGCAAATCCCGACGAAACGCCGAATTCGGCACGTTGCCATAATATAAAACTGCCGCCTTGATATTCTTGGAGACGTTTTCACCCAACAAATAATTCGCTCCCTGCGTGACGTTTGCCGAAGCTGCGTAAACGCCGAGACGAGTCGAGTCAATTCCGTATTTCGCGCCGTCTTTTCCCAGAAAATCAAACAATCCTTTTAAGTTTTCCTGAATCTGTCCGCCGTCCATATCCATCGAGATTCCAACCATTCCGTGTGCCGCCACCAGACGCGGAAAAGACGAATAAATCCCCCATTTTTTGACCTTCATCTGGTTTGGAGCATCGCCGATCGCGTTCAGAAAAATGACGGCGGGAAATCTATCATTCGGCTTAGCATTCGGCGGCGAATAAACATCAATGGTCAGATTGCCTGCGTAAGGAACATCGGTTTTGACCGTCACATTTTTGGTAGCGGGAATATCGTAAACCACCCCGTAATTGCGTCCGTCCAAAGGCGATTGAATAACCTCATTTTGGGCAAATAAATTAAGAGAAAATATAAAAATTAAAGTAAATAAAAGTATTTTTTTCATAATCAGAATTCCTTTTACAAATGATATTTGAACCAGATCGCAATCATTTCAGCCAATTCGGGATTGGAGTCTAAAATGTCGGTCGCGTGTTTATCGCCTGCTATTTCCATAGTTTGCGCCGTTTTACTTTGCCGGCGGATAGTTGCAAAAAAATCTTTCAAAGTCCGGGCGCGCTCATCAACGGATTTGATAAAAAACCAGGCGGCTTTACTGCTGTCAATTGCCTTGACCGATTCTTCGCTGAACGAACCCGGCGAAAGCGCGACATAGGCTTTTTCATAGCCGTTCTTTCTGGCTGAAACCGCCATTTCTTCGCCGCTGTAACTTGCTCCGACAAATCCGATCCGATTCGGATCAATGCCTTTAACGGCTTTCAAATATTTAGTAATGGCAAAAATATCTTTGTCAGTATCATTCAAAATTTCAGTCGCATTTTCCTGAAAGGGAACGAATTTTCCCTTGTTGATACTTTCTCCATGCCCGCGTAAATCAATCCTTAAAGAGGCAATCCCGTTTTCTGCGAGATGGCTTGCAAGCTTTTCATAGACCTGACGATTGCCGTTTGCTTTGTTAAGTAAAATGACGGCAGAAACCAACTTTTTGGATTTTGGGATTTGCAGATCACCTATTAAATTCCAGCCGTCATTTTCGATCACGATCCTTGTTTCTTTTGCTCCGGCAAAGACGCTTGAATATGCCAAAAAAACCAGAAAGGTTAGTAATAAAACTTTCAAATTTTCTCTAAACCGGAACATTTTTTTCATAACAAAGCTTTATTTTTCAGATTCCAGCACAATGTCAAAAACCGCCGTTTCATACTCTTTGCCGTTGATTGTTTTTTTATTGACAGGAACTACTAAAGCCGGATGAAATAAACGATCCTCATCCTGTTTTTCGTCACCTTTGAAAAACATTTCGCTGACCAATTGGCGATGTTTGGGAGCATTGGCAATAAAATGAATGTGCGGTGAACGCCAGAAATTCGGGCTTGGTTCGTATGGGAGCGGATGGACGGTTTCAAATTCAAATGCGCCGTTCTCGTCCGTGATAAGCCGCGCCCGATTTTTAAAATCGCCGTTTCCTGCCGAATAATCCGCCGTTTGATTATCCACCTGCCATAGATCGAGCATCGCATTGGCTAAAGGCTTTTTCGTTTCAAAAGACCAGACGCGTCCCGTTACGACCAAAACCGTTCCCGGCTCAAACGGCGGTGTCAGTTTGACGCGATACGGCGAACCGCTGCGATAAAACGGACCGAGCTCACGCGCAACCGTCGGTTTTAGATCATCAACAATTTCTGATGAATCTATCATTTGTTTGGCTTTAAATAGATCTTCGGCATCATCCGCATCCCAACTTCGCGGAGTCGGTTTGACATCAGACGGCAAAACTAACCTTGTAACCCCAAACATCGCCAAACCTGTTTGTCCGATAAAATCTCTGCGTTTCATAACTTTCTTTACTTTTGACTTATTTTTTTCCTTTCGGCAAAAATTCTTTCGGGATCGGATTGTTCGGACGTTCTTCGTCCCACGCCGCAAACGAAATCCACCAGCGCGTGCCGTCCCAATAAAGCTCAATGCTGTTTATTCCGCGACCTTTTTCTTTGCCGTCATCAGTCGAAAATTCATAAGTCGAAAAAACGTGAGCAATGTTGCCGTATTTTCTGACGGCACGGTTAATTTCGTGTTCGGTAAAACCTTCGGTCACAAAAAATTCGTTTGAGCCGTTGACGTATTGCTGATGATTCGTAATTCCTGCCCGAATTTTTCCGTTCTGCTCACTCATTGAAACAAAGCGAACATCAGGCATATACAAAGTCCGATCACGTCCCCACTGACGCGGAACACCTTTATTGCCGGAAATTGTTTCGTAAAAGGCTTTAACGATGCCGTCAATCGTGGAAACATCTTTTGAATCAGCCTCGATTTTCGGAATCTCAACCGCTTTTAAATCTCTGTCGCATTGAAATTCCAGAGTTGATGCACCGTTAGCGATTTTCCAACCTGTTTCGGTGCGGACTAAATTGAAAGTATTTGTTCCGCAATGCGAAAATTTATCACCGACGTGAAAAGTGTAGCGTCCCGTGACGATGGCTAAATCGCCGGAAATCTTAGCTTCGGGCGAAGGCATTTTTTCAATAAAATCCGCGCCTTTCGCTTCGGAAATCATTTTGGCAAAGGCTTCGCCCGAAAAAAGTCTGGTTTTCGATAAACCTTTGCCGTCACGCGGTTTGTCTATTGCAATCAATTGTCCTTCGGCGGAAAAAACTGATTTGATCTGCTCGGCGTTTTTGGCTTTCATTCCGGCAAAAAGGTCATTGACGACATTGATCGCCGCTTGTCTATCATCTTGGGCAAAAACTACAGCCGAAATGGTCAAAATCAGGACTGCTATGGTTAAAATGTTCTTCATAATATTTTCTTTATCTTGTGTTCTTTCAATTATTTACAAAATTAATTTAGTTCCATTTTCTAAACTCTACTTCAGGATAATCAGGCGAGACTCCCTTCAGTAATTCAACCGATCTACCCAACAAATATTGGTCAAAAAAAGCCAATATATAAGCACGCATAATTTGTGCGTAACGACGCTGTGCATCAGAATCTTTAGTTTTTAAAAGTGTGGCAACCATCATCGCGTCATCGCTGAAACTATTATGTTTTGGTCCCTCAATGACTACTCGATAACTTACTGATTTCAAATGTCCAAAAGTCTTATCCAATTGATTTTCAATTCTTTCACGCCACTGTTGCTGCGTAATTCCCCTTTTTTCTAAATCTTTATCGGAAGGTTCTTCGGTCTTTTTAGTCAGTAACATAAATGGCTGATTTGGAAGATTACCGTTCTTGTCAGAAAAATACGGATTGCCGATCATCAAACCATCCAGATTGATTGAAGCTTTGAAGCGTTTGTCCCTGATGGTTGCGTTAACTGCCGCCACACCGCCGTGTGAATGCCCAAAGATACCGACATTTTGTAAATCAAAGTGTCCGGCAAATTGGTTATCCTGTTTTTCAGCATTTAACTTTTCAAGTTGATCAAGGACAAAACTGGCGTCCGCGGCTCTCACATCAACCCGATCACGATAAAATTTCGGATATTCCTGTTCTTCAAATGGAATTTTTGGATCAATTACTACTTTTTGAAATGTCCCCCACTTACTGTTGTTATAACCAAGTGTTCTCCCACCTGAAAGCGTCATTCCACGTGCTTCGCCGGGAGATTCTATTCCAACCACAACATAGCCGTGACTGGCTAATTCTTCCGTAAAAAAACTATATTGCAATGTGTTCATTTCATTACCGTGCATGAGTAACACTAACGGATATTTTTCTACGGTGGTTGCAATCGGAGCATTTTCAATCGCGTGTGTTCGGGTAGCTCGAAGTGCATCAGCAATTCGTCCTTTGATTTCTTTGTTGAGAAGGTCAAGGTCGGGAAAATATTGTGCTTGTGTTGTGTTGGCGGAAGATTGTATCGGATACCAAAGATAAACCTTTACTTCCCGATGATCATCCGGTTCTACAGTCATTGGTTCATCGCGGGTAGAATCAATCCAATGAAAAGACGTTCGCCCAACTCCATATTGTCCTGTCGGCATCGGAAATTCAGCAACATCTTTGCTCAAGGTTACTGCTCCCGAAGCTTTGATCGCCGATTGCTTATTATTTAGAGCCGGAATTGTTGCCGAAACGGTTAAAACCAACAGTATTATGATTAAAATTTTCTTCATAAATTTGCCTTGTTTCCCAGTTATTTTTTGGTCTCTAAGCGTCGCTTATAAGTAAAGGAAAATGTCGGCGGAGGCATAATAAAACCGATCCGTTCAACCGTTCCGGTCAAGGTATTTTCATCAATTAATTCCGCCGTATAAATCGTTATTCCCGGTCCTCTGCCGTTGCGTTCGCCCCATTGTATTTTTTTGTCACTTAATGTTCGGACAAATTGCACATCCAGATGAAAGGCTTCAAAGCCCGGCGGTAGAACAGTGCTGTCTGCCCGAAATTGTTCATCCCGAACATCAAAAGTTACTGTCCAGATTGCATCATTTTTTCTTTCCCAAGTTCCCAGAAAAGATTTCATCGAATCAATCGAAGGCGGCGGCAGATTCATAAACTCTTCCAGTTTCGCGTCTCTGCCCTTTTTGACCATATCTTCCGCTTCTCTCATCTCGCGCTCGGTTCTGAACGATTCGCCATAGAGCGCAACGGCTTTTTTGACCAATTCAACGGCTTCCGCTCCATGTTGAATGGCAATATTTTGGTCTGCCGCATTCAATAAAAGCTGCTGCGGTATTTCTACCTGATAACCGTAAGCTGCCGAAATTGTTTTGTAGCGTTCCTCAAATATCGGCAAGGTTTGGATAACTTTTGTGTCTTTGATAATGTTCGGCGCATAATCGTGAAAAAGACGTTTTAATCCTTCGTAAATTCCTTTGTAAGCCATTGTTTCGTGACTTTCGTCTTTGATCGCAAATTGCTCGGCATAAAAACTTTTAGGCGCGGAATCTTTCAAAGATTGCCATTCGTTCCGCCAACCGTAAAGATTTTCGATGGAAACCAATCGCCCTTGATAATTTGGTGTTTGGACAATCGTTTTGACTTTTTCGATCAATGGTTTAACCGCCGCAAAACCTCCTAAAGGCGCATCAATCGAGAGAAACCATTGAAAAACTTGCGGTCGAGCAGTCATCGCATAATGAGCAAATAATCCGCCCTGCGAATGTCCGAGTAAAATTCTGAGTGGTTGTGTCCGATATTTCTTTTCAATCGCGGGAACAAGTTCATCAGCCAGAAAATTCAGAAATTTCCCTTCGCCCGCTTTGCCGTAGCCTTCGGGAATCGGCATATCTCGATTGCGGTTAGCGTTAATAACCGCCACAACGATTACTTCCGGCATTTGCGGAATCGCTGAATAACTCGTCATAAATTCCGCCGTATTGGCTGTAACTGAACCCGTTCCCTCACCGTCAAGCGTATAAATTACCGGATATTTTTTATTGGAATTTGCATAATTGCGGGGCAGAAAAACACGAATTTCGCGTTCTTCGTTAAGATCTTTGGATTGGATTGATAAGGTTTCACCAATGTTTATTTGTGTTTTTGTTTGTAATTCGCTTTGCGCTTGCACATTAAGGCAAACAAAAACTGAGATTGAAAAAGAAAAAATAATTACGATCAAAAATTTCTTCATAAATACATTCCTATTTACTCTCCAAACTGATTTTTGCCCATTTATTGCAGTCGAATTTCAAATCATTCGGCGTATTTCCGTAAACTAATTCTTCTTTGATCGTGTCATCGTTCAGACTTACCGGAAAATACTGCGGATTTTTTGCATCCGAGGCGTAAACAATTGCCAGAAAAAACTGTTCATCGGTATTTTTCGGCTTTAACTGGAATTCGATTTCACTCGAATTGCTCATATTGTTGTTATTTGCTACCCAAAAATTTTTGGCTAAATAGTCACCCATTTTCTTGATCGTTTCCGCCGTAATTGTTCTATCACGTAAATCCCATGAAAAAGGATTTGCAGGCTGCCAGAGTTTGCTTTCGTTTTGGCTGTATGAAGTCATTCCGAGTGCGGCGGAGGCGTGCAAAATCGAGACTTTTTCACCCTGATTTAAATAAAGATGACTCCAACCTTTACTAACTCCGCGAACGCCAACAAATAAATATTCACCGTCGTATTTTAAAAAGACTTTTCCGCCGCCCGTTAAATCAAACGATTTTGCGTTTTTCCATTCGGTTTCTTCGATCTTCCCGTCAATTGTGGCGGAATTTGATCGAGAGATTTTAATAGTTTCCTGTGCTTGTAAAGCTAGAAGAAAACTTACAATAATTACCGCAATGCTTAAATTTCTCTTCACTTTTTCATCTCCAAAATCTTTTCGATATGTTCCATTGTCCCGAATAAAGTGCTGTGAAATCCGTAAATTCTGGTTGGCGAAAGTTTGTTTTTCTTGAGCCAGTTGGCGAAAAACGGCATTACCGTCAAACGGTCTTTCGGCGGAAAAGTCGCCTCACCGTTGAAATAAAACAAATCGCCCTGAAAGAGATATTTTTCCTGCGGAAGATACACCACAATATTTTCTGCCGTGTGCGGATTCGCGCCAACATCAATCAATTCAACGGTTCGTTCGCCGTCCGAAATTATTCGTTTATTCGTAAAAGTTTCCACTTTCAGATTCGGTGCAAAATTTTCGTAAAACTTTTTATTGCCTGGAGTTGATAAAAGAATCGAATTTTCGGGAATGAAGGCGCGAATTCCTCCGGCGTGGTCGCTGTGATAATGAGTCGGGACAATGTATTTTATTGGTTTATTGGGAATTGTTTGTTTGATCTTGGCAATAAATTCTTCTGAAATTGCGTTGACATTTCCGATTGTTTCGACCGGAGTTTCTTCCAAACTCGGATGAGCCGCCGGAGCTTCGATTGCCATCACAAAATCCTTGAACTCAATGAACATCGGCTGAAAACCGCTGAGTCCATAAACCAAATAAACGCCTTTGGCAATTTCCTTGACCGTGCCGTTTGGAATCAAATATCCTTCGAGTTCGGGCGGAAGTTCGAGCATTTCAACAGCTTCTTTTCCGTCAGCCGAAACCTGTTCAACCTCCATTGTTCGCCAGACTTTTCCGCCGAGCTTGATAGTTTGTTTCATCGGAAACCATTTTAATTTTGGATGTGGCTGATAGTTTTCAAAGAAATATTCGGCAGTCATTTCACCCAACGCGGGAAAATCAACGGTGTATTCGTATTTCGCCAAAAGATTTGTGTTTTTATCAAAATAAAGCCGAATCGGAGTTTTTGCCGAGGGAACTTGAACCGAAATTATTTCCTGATTATCTTTTGTGCCTAAA
>DAORIL010000060.1:0-16581 GCA_035438525.1 Pyrinomonadaceae bacterium | reverse complement strand
AATCCGGCGGGAAATTGGGAAAAAGCGAAAAAGGATTAGCCTTTTTGAAAATTTTCATTGAGTTTTTACATTCATAAAGACAAAGTGTAATCTGTTTGTGCTTTATCTTTATGAATGTTCAGCATCATCAACCTCAGAATAAAATCTTGCAAAAACACCTTGCTTTTTACTATTTTCTGAAAACGGATAAGGCAAATTTTGATACGAAATATTATGCTTTTCCCAATACTTTGACACCTCTCAGCATCCATCAAAACGTCGAAACCGAAATCGAAAATTACTCAACTTCTGTTTTCGGAAGTGAAAATAAAAACTATCTCGCCTTGATTCAGGGAATGCGGACTCAACCGCTTTTTGTTAATCTGCGTGGCAAAATTGATAAAATTACGGTGGTTTTCAAACCGCTCGGACTAAATCATTTCGTCAAAAAATCATTTGCCCGAATTTGTCCGAAAGATTCTCAGATTTTTACTGAATGGAATGAAAATGAAGATTATCAAAAGTTTTTAAGAAAATTCTACGCAACTGAAAATCAGGCTGAACGAATAAAATTTTTAGAAGAATATCTCCTCAAAATTTATCATCCGATTGAAAATGAAGAGTTATTGCAAAGAACAATTACACTTTTAACCGATTTTGAAAATGAAAAAAATGTTGAAGAAATTGCCGAAGAACTCGGCTTGAATGTGCGAACTTTTAACCGGATTTTCAAAGAAAATCTTGGCATTTCGCCAATCGGGTTCAAAAAAATCGCCCGTTTTCGTCATTCGCTCAACAACGGATTTTTCAATGAACAATTCAAACGCCTAACCGACATTGCCTACAACAGCAATTTTTACGACCAATCCTATTTCATCAATATTTACAAGCAAATGACCGGCTCAAATCCGAAAATCTTCTTTGATAAAGTCGAAAAAGTCGGCGCGGATAAACTCCTTTTTCAGTTTCTCAATAAATAGATTTTGTCCGAAAAATACAATTTCAGACTTTCCAAATAGATTACTTTGAATGAGTTATAAAGTTTTCATATCAAAAAGGAAATCTATTTTAGCGATGATAAAGTTTACCTTCGGAATTATTTTTATCTCAATCATTTCTCTTCCTGTTTTCGCCCAAAAACTAAAAATGGAAGCTAGCGGATATTATCAGAAGAAAGATTATTGCAAAATGGTCGAAACGATTGAAAAATCCATTACTGCTGATGAATCACAGGATAATTACTCTTATTATTATGCGGCTCAATCTGCATGCCAATGCGGAAATCAGACGGAAAAAGCGATTGAGTTTTACAAAAAAGGTTTTGCGATTGGGATGGATTGGAGTGCGTATGAGTTTTTTGCGAACGACACTCTGAACAGTTGTTTTAACCAAACCGCTGATTGGAAAAAAGCCCTCGCTCAGATGAAAGAGCAAAAAGATGCGTATGAATTGAAATTACAAACTCATCTGGATAATTTGAGCGATAAAACAAAAAAGGTTAACGAATCTCCCCTAACCGATAAAGGTTTTTTGGAAAAATTAGTTGCCAAAGATGTTAAAAAATTGCTCAAAACTTTGCCGAATTTCAATGATTTTCCAAACGCTCCGCTAACAGATCGTTGGACTCTTTACAATTACAAAGTCAGCGAAACACAGGAAATTCCGTATCTGGTTTACATTCCGAAAAACTACAATCCGAAGCAAAAAACACCGCTTTATATTTTCTTACACGGAGCGGTTGGGCGAACTAATCTTGCGGTCAAAGATATTGAATTAACCACTCACGAAGGCTCATTTTTTGAACAGCCGATCAAACAAAACGCCTTTATTATTTATCCGATGGCCAATAAAGACTTAAATTGGCTTTATCATCAAAAGGCTTTTGAAATGATTATCGGCGAGCTGCGTCAAGTAAAATCGCTTTATAATATTGATGATGATCGGGTTTATATTGGCGGACATTCCAACGGCGGGAGCGGCGCGTTTTGGTTTGCGCTCAATATGCCGACGGAAATTGCCGCATTTTCAGGATTTAATTTCAATCCGGTCTGCTATTTCGGCAATACGACTTTCAGCAATTTGAAAAATAACTATACTTTCTTTGGCGTGAGCGGAACTGAAGATAGTATTTTCGGTTATAGACCAATCAATGAACTTTCAGAAAAACTCAAAACTCAAGGAATTAATTGGGAAAATTATGGGTTAAAAGGCAATCACGATCTGCCTTATAAACATCCAAACGACATTAAATTTCTATACGACACTCTGCAAAAGCAAACGCGAAATCCATTTCCAAAAAAACTGCAATGGGAAACCGATAATGCTCAAAACGGCAGAATTTATTGGTTGGAAATTAATCAGTTAGATAATGAAAAGACTAAAGAATCTTGGCAAAATTCACCTGAGCCTGCAACCGCATTTCTGGACGGAGAAAAAGCAAAGGCAAATAACTTTTACACCCAAAAAAGCGGCGCGGTTATGGCGGAAATTGATAATAATGTTGTTAAAATCAAGGCTTCGTGTGTCAAAGAACTGACCTTTTATGTTGTGCCGCAGTTAGTTAATCTCAATAGCCCGCTAAAGATCTACGTCAACGACAAACTGGTTTTCAACGCCAAAGTTAAAGCCGATAAGAATGTGTTGCTGGAGGAATTTATCAAGACAAAAGACCGCAGTTTTCTGGTTTTGAACAAAATTAATTTGAAATTGGATTAGCAAATTTTAATAGATTTTCGAGTTAAATCCGTTCTATTTTCCGATTCTCATTTATGTTCAAATTTGATAACTATGAAAGCATTGATTAGTTTAATTTTCGCTATTTTTCTTTTATCCTGCGTGATAGTTGCCCAAAGCAATTCCGCTTACAAACTTTTGGTTGAAGCTAGTGCGCTCAGAAATAAAGAGAAGAATTGTCCGAAAGCAATCGAAGTTTACGAAAAGTCGCTGGCAATCAAGGATTTTCGTAAACCTTTTTATTATCAATCGCTGGCAAGTTGTTACAACCAAACCAAAAATGACGAAAAAGCCTTATTTTATTTGGAAAAAATGTTTGCAGTTGGCTGGCTCGATTTAATTGAGTTGCAAAAAGACGAAACCTTAAAATCTCTCTCGAATACTCCGCAAGGCAAGAAATTTCTCGCCAAAGTTGAAAAAGCAAAATCTAAATTTGCCAAAGAACTTTTACCGGAAAATTACGGAATTGCGGAAAATCCGGCTTATAAAAAAATTGAAACTTGGAAAACTGATTCAACCGTTACCACTGAAGAATTTTTTCGCCGTGTTTCCGAATTCAACGAGTTTCCGCAGCCGAAAAAGACAGGAATTTTTGTCAAATTTACCAATCAATTTTCCGACAAAATAACTGCACCGTTTTACGTTTATATTCCAACCAGTTACAACGCGAATAAGCCTCATTCATTGCTTGTTTACAGCCAAGGCGGATGGTTCGGCAGAAAAGAATTTAACCGTGACGAGGCGAAAGATTTTGTTTTTGAAAATCCGGTTTTGCCGTTTGTCGAAAAAGAAAACTTTTTAGAGATTTTTCCTGCCGGAGCGGGTAGTGTCGGGACTTATCAATTTGAAGGCATCGAAAATATTCGCCAAATAATCGCCAAAGTTAAGCAAATTTTCAACGTGGACGACAATCGCGTTTTTATGATGGGATTTTCCGACGGCGGAACGGGAACTTATCGAACAGCCGTTTTTATGCCGACAAATTTTGCCGCTTTTTACGCGGTCAACGGCAGACCTTTTACGGGAAACCGTTTCGTAAATATGAGCAATCGGCCGTTTTATTCGCTTTCTTCGGTCAAAGATTCTGTGGTCGAAATTGATTCGATGCGCACCTTTTTTAACTTTGCGAAAACTGTAAATGCGGATTGGATATATCGAGAAATCCCTGACCAGAATCATTATTATCTGCCGTTTTTAGATGATTATTTGCCCGCAATTTTTAGTCATCTCAAATCAACTGCGCGTAATCCGTTTCGGGCAAAATTGAATTGGGAAACTTCTTGGGAGCCGATCGGAAAAATTGACTGGTTAGAGATTTCTGAGGTTGATCTGAAGCGAAAAAGAGCCGATTGGCACAGGATTTACGAATATCCTTACAAAAATTCGGAAGGAACTGAAGCGGTTAAAATTGGTGATGAAAGCGGAGCAATCGAAGCAAGATATTTCAATAATACTTTTGAGATAAATGCTTCCTGCGTCGCAAAAATTACGCTTAATCTGCATCCGGCGATGATCGATTTTTCACAGCCCGTGAAAGTAATTGTCAACGGGAAAGAAGTTTTTAATGAAAAAGTTTCGTTCGACAAAGAATTCATTGTCAAGAATTTTGCCGAAAATGCTGACAGGTCTTTGTTGTGGGCGAACAAAATTGTAATAACGGTGGAAAATTAAATTATGAGAAAAATTTTATTAACAATCGCGTTTGTTTTGATGAGTTTAAGTTTCAGTTTTGGACAACACAACCAACAATTAGCCGATAAAATCAACAAAATGTATGAACTCGATCAAAGCGTTCAAACTGACATTATGACAGCAGCTCAAAATGGTGCAAGCAAGGAAAAATTAGATGAGCTTTATAAAATAAAATCTGATACTTTCAAAAATCACATTCCTATTTTGAAACAAATCATCGCCGAAAATAGTTTTCCAACTTATGATCTAGTCGGCAAAATGGCGGGCGATAATTTTTTCACGATGATTCAACATTCCGATGCTGATTTGCAGTTTCAAAAAGATTGTTTAAAAATTATTGAAAAACAAGTCAAGAAAAAACAGGCTAACGCCTGTTCATTTGCATATTTAACTGACCGCGTGAATATCAATTCGGGAAAACCGCAAATTTATGGAACTCAGCTTGATTACAAAAATGATCAAGCCGTCAGCAAAAACTTAAAAGACCCGAAAAATGTCAACAAAAGAAGAATAAAACTTGGTTTAGAGCCGCTCGAAGATTATTTGAAAAAAGCTACTGAATTTCATCAGCAAATGAATAAAAAGAACTAATTTTCTAATTCAAAATCAAATTGATTCTTTCTCCCATTCTCGCTAAAGTTGAAGTATGACTTTAGACGAGAAGCTCAAAAATTTGCCGACCGCTGCCGGAGTTTATATTCATAAGAACGCCGAAGGGAAAATTATTTACATCGGCAAAGCAAAGAACCTTCGCAATCGGGTTCGGCAATACTTTCAGTCGTCAAAAAATCATGATTTTAAGACCAAAGAATTAGTTAAACGCATCGTTGACTTTGAATTTATCGTTGTTGACAGCGAAGTCGAAGCATTGGTTTTAGAATCTAACCTCATCAAAAAACATAAGCCGAAATACAACATTCTACTCAAGGATGACAAGCAATATCCGCATTTGAAAATAACCAAAGAGCCTTTTCCGAAAGTTGTTATTACCCGCAAAATTGTCAAAGACGGCGGTTCATATTTCGGACCATATTTGCCCGGTAATTTAGCGCGAAAAACTTTAGATTTGATCAACCGCACTTTTCAATTACGGACTTGTGACATTGAAATTGACGGAAAATTACCGCGTCCGTGCCTTGAATATCATCTGAAAAGATGTCTTGCGCCGTGTGTCAAAGATTTGTGTAAACCTGACGAATATAAACAAGCAACGCAAGATGTGAAATTGCTTTTGGAAGGGAAAAACACCGAATTAGCCGACCAGCTTGAACAAAGAATGTGGCATTTTGCCGAAGCGGAAAGATACGAATTAGCCGCGAAATACCGTGATTTACGGCAAACGGTTTTGCAACTTGGCGAAAATCAGAAAATGCTCACCTCGCCTGATCGTGATGTTGATATTTTCGGTTTTTATCGTGAAAAACAACGGCTTGCGCTCCAACTTTTCACCATGCGCGAAGGACGAATGATTGGACGGCGCGAATTTTTTTGGGAAGATTTGGACGCGGAAAATTTTGACGCTTCCGAATTTCTCGGTGAAATTCTTTTGCAATACTATTCAACTGATTATGTTCCGCTCGAAATCCACGTTCCGCAGGATTTTGAAGACCGCGAGACGATGGAAAGGATTTTAACCGAAAGGCGCGGTCGGCGCGTGCATATTTACGATCCGAAGCGCGGACAAAAACGCGAAATGATTTTGCTGGTTGAAACCAATGCCAAGATCGCCTTTGAACAACGTTTTCGCGTTCTCAAACCGGACACGGAAAAAGTTCTGGAAGAGCTGCAGGAAATTCTCGAACTTCCGCATTTCCCAAACAAAATCGAATCGTTTGATATTTCAAACATTTCGGGAGCGGAAAATGTAGCGGGTTTAGTTGTCTTTGAAAACGGTAAACAGAATCGAGCAGAAACGCGCCGTTTGAAAATTAAAACCGTCGAAGGACAAGACGATTTTGCCTCGATGAATGAAGCGGTCTTTCGCACTTATCGCCGCCGTTTAGAAGAACAAAAGCCTTTGCCCACTCTGATTTTTATTGATGGCGGAAAAGGACAGCTTTCAGCAGCTTCAGCGGCAATGCGTGAACTCGATTTAGAAGCAATTCCATTGGTCGGATTAGTCAAACCACCCAAACATCACAATCTAATTTCGCATTTACTCAGAAAAGGCAAAGAAAATGAGCCGATTCCATTTGATCCAAATTTACAGGCAATGCGGTTTATCCAACAGATCCGCGATGAAACACACAAAACCGCAGTCGAATATCACCGCAAACGTCGCGAAATACGCGATTTCACCTCAGAATTAACCGCTATTCCCAACATTGGTGAAAAACGCAAGACAAAACTGCTCCGTAACTTTGGCTCAATCGTTAAGATCGCTAATGCAAGTGTGGACGAACTAAAAATAATTGTCGGCGAAAAAGCGGCGAATGAGATTTTTGGGCATTTTGAGCGGCAGAGGAAGTTGGCGGAGAAATAAAAAGAATATGAATTCTTAAACTCGATTAATTCTTAAATGGCGAAATAGATTTTCTCTTGCAATGACACTCAATTAATGGTAATCTTATGTCGCTAACTTACTGTGCATACATAGTTTAGTAAATTGATGACGATTTATTTTGAAGTTTATTAAATTATTAACAATCGGCGTTAAAATAGCGTATGTTGACAGTAAATAAATTGTTACTGACGGTCAATAAATTGATAATTACACTAGTTAAATTGCTGTTGACGGTTGCTAAATTACCATTGACATTCAATAAATTGATTCTGTCACTCAAATAATTGTCATTGACAGTGAAATAATTGCCGTTTTTAGTCAATAAATTGTCATTGACACTCAAATAATTAATAAAGTTTCCCCTTAAAGTGCTGTTGCCCCCCGAATAATTAACATTCACAGCTAATTTTTTACTTAAGCAGTCGAGCAAAATAAATGTTATTTCTTGGAAACAGAAGAATTTAGTTAAATATCTAAAATAAGCGGATTAAATTAACAGTTATATTTTCCATTTTCCACTTTCCATTTTCCACTGCTACTTATTTATCAAACAATTTTAGCCCCCAAAGACTAAAACTCAGAGAGGTAAATAAAAAATGAACGCAAAACAAATAGCTAAACTAAAAATGTATCGGGCAACTGAACAGTATTGTGACAATAATCCTTTGATTGTTGCTTCAAATGTTGCTTTTCAAACGGCTTTTAATAATTTTAAGGCAAAAATTACGGCTATCATCAATCTGACACAACAGGGCGATGTAGTTTTAAAGGGAATTACCCAAGATAAACAAGCCTTAAAACAAAATCTTTGCCAAATGACAGCAGATATTGCCAAACTTATTTTTGCGTATGCGTCCGCAACTTCAAATAATACGCTCAAACAAGAGGTAAATTTTTCGCCAAGTGCCTTAGCTCAAACCAGAGACGGACAATTAGTTCCTCGCTGTCAAAATATTCACGACCGTGGAATCTCAAATCTTTCCGCTTTGGCAGATTATGGAGTTACTATTCAAATTTTAGATAATTTACAAACCGCGATTGATAATTATCTGGCAGAATCGCCAAAACCACGCACTGCAATCAGTCAGCGAAGCACTTTAACGGCTAATTTACTCACTTTATTCACTGAAACCGACCTGATTTTGCGTGAACAGATGGATAATCTAATAGTAGCATTTAAGGCAGAGTATCCTGACTTTGTTAAAACGTATGAATCAACTCGTTTTATTGTTGACTCGCCAACTAAAAGCGGACAATCTGAAACTGAAGTGACACCGCCGGATGATAAACCGGAATAGTTTGAAGCAATCAAGGACATAAAGATTTAATATTTGGATTGATAATCAGGGCAGAAAGCCGCACGAAAATCGAGGGTGTCCAAGCTGAGTAATTATAAAAATTTAGCACACTTGCTAACGCGCGTGTTTCTGCCTTTTTTGTCAATCTTGAATGTAAAAAAAAACAGAGTATAGATTAATAGTTGTGAGCTCAAAACCTTTTCAAAAAAACCAATTGCATTTTCTTATCTGCTCGGCAATCTATCTTTGTGTGTGATTAATACAAAATACAACTAAAGATATTTCAATAAGAATTAAAACTTTCATTGGCAAAAAAAGTGCAGAATATTTTTGAGCATTAAAAGAAAGAGAGTAAATTATTTTGAGGTAAAATCTAATTTATCCTAATTCCTTTTTAATCGAAGTTAAGTATAATAAAAAAGTTTTGTAACTACGGCTTTAAACTAATAAAGTTTATAAGATGGACGATTTGCTAAACTGGCTACGGCAAGAGCTTAAAAATCAC
Organism: Pyrinomonadaceae bacterium; assembly: GCA_035438525.1. Classification (GTDB taxonomy): domain Bacteria; phylum Acidobacteriota; class Blastocatellia; order Pyrinomonadales; family Pyrinomonadaceae; genus JAIBCC01. Next base: position 7,871 of record DAORIL010000060.1, on the reverse strand, counting down.
CCAATTGGATGGTTAGTGTTACTTCTGTCAGTTCTGTTTGGAATATTTGGAATAGTAGCACTTTTTAGCGACCTTGGTTTTAGCCAAGAAGTTACACAATATCGTTACTACATACTACTTTTAAGTTTATCTTTAGCATCTTTAATTGTATTAGTTTGGCTTCTTGTTGTTACAATATTAGAAAATATTAAATTTCAAGAAAAAATAAATAAGTTAGAAAAGAACGAACAATCACTTATTCATTCACAGCAGGCTATTTTGAGTTTACTGCAGGAAATTACAAAACATCGTGAATTTGAAATTATAAAAGTTCAATTTTATGAAAATTCAGTTTATATTATTCTCTCAAAGAAGAAGACCCAAAGTTTGATAATTGGTGATGAAATAAAGGTTTTTGATACAGAAGATGGAAAAGTATTGGGGATTTTTGAAATTTCTGAGAATAAAACGACAACTTTTACAGCTAAAGTTAATGGATTTATTGATGCTGTTTGGTCAGGTTATATACATAATCAGGGAAACGCCGAAACCTCTGCTCCGCCTAACACAATAGCAATTTTGTTTCCAAAGGAAGTAAAAAATAATGAGTGATAAATTGATTAAAAAAAACAGAATAGAAGGACGTGTCGCACAAATATTAAATGCGAGAGAGTTAATTATAAATATTGGCGAGGAAAAAGGCGTGCGCCTTAAAATGCGATTTGCAGTTTTAGCAAGTGAACCACTTGAGGTTCGAGATCCAGAAACAGGAGATTTATTAGATATTATTGATCGTGAAAAAGTCCGAGTTGAGGCTACGGAAGTAAGAGCCAAAATTACAATTTGCAGAACCTATAAGTTCAAAATTATCTCTGGTGGACCCCTCTACACTACTTTAAGTGGAATAGGTGCAATAGGAGATTTTACAAGACCACCTCAAAAAATTGTGGAAACGCTTGAAGCAAAAAACTCTTCTTTGCCACCGCCTCTTTCTCCAGAAGACAGTTATGTCAAAATAAATGATCGTGTTATTCAAATTAGTGATAGTGATTAAATCAGTTGCGTCTTAAATATATGACCAAGTTGAGTCTAAGATAGTCTCAAAGACTCCTACTTTGTTCAGTCATCTAGATTTACTTTGTTTTTAAGAAACTTGTAAAATCAATTTTCTTGACAAAATTCTGAATTAAATCAAAGCCAATCTTTGGCTGTCTCAACAATTCTTATTTCTCCAAAGCCTCTTTCATCCGTCGAATTCCCTCAGTGATCTTCGTTTCATCGCAACAGAATGAGAGTCTTAAAAATCCTTTTGTTTCATCACCGAAAGCTTTTCCGGCAATTGTGATGACGCGGTTTTGCAGAAACTTTTCGCAGATTTCCATTTCGTCATCGCAGATCGAACGGACATCAAGCATTGTATAGAACGCGCCTTCCGGTGAAATAGCTGGTAATCCTAGTTGTGTTTCAATCTCTTTCAAGATATGTTCACGCCGATTTTTATAGACTTCGCGTGAATATTGTCTGGCGGCTTGACCTTCGTCAGTCCAAGCCTTTAATGCGGCTTTTTGCGAAACTGCCGAGGTGCAAGTGACATTATAACCGTGCAGAACAAACGCCGATTTCATCGCGATAGGTTCGCCGGTCAACCATCCAAGCCGCCATCCGGTCATACTCATCGCTTTGGATAAACCGCCGACAATCAAAGTTTTATCGTAATATTCGGAAATCGAAGCAGGCGGCTCATCAGTAAAATAAACATCGCGGTAAATTTCGTCCGAAATGACGTAAATTCCGGTTCCTTGCAGAACTTCGGCAATCTGCTGTAATTCTTCGCGGGTATGGACTCGTCCGGTCGGGTTTGATGGGCTCAAAATCATTACGACACGGGTTTTATCGGTAATTTGTTTTTTGAACTCCTCAATATCAAAAGCAAAACCTTTTTCGGCAGGCAGGCGATATTTCGTCATTTTTGCCCCAGTCATTTTGATGATTCCCCAATAGGCAGGAAAACTCGGATCAGGCACCAGAACTTCGTCACCTTCTTCTGCCAGAGTCATTAAACTGGCATATAAGGCTTCGGACGAGCCCACAGTGACGACAATATCATCAATTTTTAGATTCAGGTGCGGATATTCGGTAATGATTTTCTCGCGCAGTTTTGGAATTCCGGCTTGGAGCGTATAACCGTTTTGTTCTTCTTGAATAACGCGAATTGCTTCGTTACGGACGCAATCGGGTGTTTGCAAATCAGGTTCGCCGAGTCCGAAATTGATCGAATCAGGCAAAGCACGGTCAGCAATTTGCCGAATCATTGATTTTTCAATACCTTGTAAACGTTGGGGGATGCGAAATTCGCTTTGTTTTTGAATTGGATTCATATTATTTTTAGTGTAACAAAGTCAGAAACACGCGCGTCAGCAAGTGTGTTAGACTTTATTTATTAAAAGCCGTATTTCCGTTATTCTTAAGTTTAAATGCAAACAAATTTTATAACAACTTCGGATAAAACCGAACTCTTCGTGCGCGATTGGTTTTTGCCTGACGAGGTTGAAAAGCGCGGTTCAGTTCTAATTGTTCATGGTTTAGGAGAACATTCGGGGCGTTACGAGGAAGTCGCCCAGGTATTGAATAGTATTGGGTTAGAAGTTCGCAGTTACGATCATCGCGGACACGGAAAGTCGGAAGGAAAGCTCGGTGCAATTCCTTATCGGGACGCTTTTTTGGATGATGCGAAAATTGTTTTTGATGATTTAGCTAAAGATCAGGCAGAATCGCCGTTTTTGCTCGGACATAGTTTGGGCGGAGGCGTTGCAGCAAATTTGGTGGCGCGAAAATTTGTTGAACCTCGCGGATTGATTATGTCATCGCCTGCTTTGATGGCTAAACTCTCTGCTTTTCAGAACTTTCAAGTCAAATTCGGCAGTCTTTTAACTCCTGATTTAGCAGTTTCTAACAATTTAAAGATAGACTTTCTCTCGCACGACCGGCAAATTGTGGATGATTACAAAACGGATTCGCTGGTTCACGACCGGATTACGCCGCGTCTGGCAAAATTTGTTTTGGATGCGGGGCAAGAAAGCCTTGCAGCGGCAAAAAATTGGAGCGTTCCGACCTTACTTTTAGTCGCCGGAAGCGATCATTTAACTAATCCTGACGGAGCGAAGCAGTTTCACGCGAATTTACCGCAAGAACTTGCTACAATGTATTTTTACGAAAATCTTTATCACGAAATTTTTAACGAAACCCGCAATGAGCGCGATAAAGTTTTCAATGATTTGAAAAATTGGTTATTAAAAAGTCTCAAGCCCCAGATCTAAAATCAATTTCCATTTGAAATGTTATGAGTCAAACAATTACTGTTTCCGAATTACGCAAAATTGCCGAACAAACGATGGTTGAAAATGGTTTTCAGACCAATTTTTCGGCACAAATTTCTAACGAACTATACTCGCTTAAGCATAAAAAACTTTCACAAGACAGCTCAATCAAAGATTTGCGTGCGCTTTTATGGTCTTCGATTGATAACGATTCATCGAAAGACCTCGACCAAATCGAAGTTGCCGAACAATTGCCAAATGGTGATATTCGTTTACTGATTGCGATTGCCGATGTTGACGAATATGTCAGAAAAGGCTCAACAATTGACGCAATTGCTAGAAAACAAACGGTTTCGGTTTATACGGAAACAAAAATTTTGCCAATATTACCCCATGAAATTTCCGAAAATCTAACTTCACTTTTACCGAATGTTGACCGCCTAGCAATAGTGATTGAGATGGTCATTAAAGAAAACGGAGATGTGCCGGAACATAGCATTTATCGGGCTTTGACGCACAATTACGCCAAATTAACTTATTCAGAAGTCGGCGAATGGCTGGATGAAAACGGATCGGAGCCGACAGAAGTTACGAAAATCGAAGGTTTGCGCGAACAAATTCTTTTACAACAAAAAGCCGCTGACCGTTTACTTGAGTTTCGGCGAAAGTGCGGTTCATTGGAATTTGAATCCATCGAATCTTCGCCTGTTTTTGAAGGCGGAGAAGCCAAGGATTTGAACATTATCAAAACAAATTCGGCGCGAAAGATCATCGAAAACTTTATGGTTGCGGCAAATGTTGAGATGGCGGAATTTTTAGATGAGAAAAATTTTGCTTCAATTCGTCGAATTGTCAAAACTCCCGCACGTTGGGAACGAATCCGCGAAATCGCCCAAAAATACGGTGAAAATTTGCCTGTCGAACCTAATTCGAGTGCACTTTCAGAGTTTCTCAAACGCCGAAAAGTTGCCAATCCCGAGCAGTTTCCGGATCTTTCCTTGTCCGTTATCAAACTGATCGGTGCGGGCGAGTATGTCGTGCAAAAACCGAACGAAAAATCCGAAGGACATTTCGGTTTAGCTGTTCGTGACTACACTCATTCTACTGCGCCAAATCGTCGTTATCCCGATTTGATCGTTCAAAGAATGGTTAAAGCCGCGCTGAAAAATCAAAAATCGCCATACACAGACGAAGAATTGGCGCAAATTGCCGAACAATGCAATGAACAAGAAAGTGCCGCCCGTAAAGTTGAGCGCAAAATGCGAAAAGTGATCGCTGCCAGTGTTATGCAAAACCGAATCGGCGAAGTTTTTGAAGCAATCGTCACCGGAATTACCCCAAGCGGAACTTTTGCCCGAATTTTGCGCCCGCCCGTTGACGGTCGAATCGTGCGAGGCGAAGAAAGCGTCCAGGTCGGTGAAAAAATCAGGGTTAAATTGTTGGCGACCAATATTCATAATGGATATATTGATTTTGCTAACGACAAAGATTAAGAAAAAATTTGCTAATATAACTGCATCGTTATATTATGATTCTTGTTATGCCAAATAAGAATTTATCAATCGAAGCCATAGAACTGATTGCTAATCGGTTCAAAATTTTGTCTGAGCCGATACGTTTGCGGATTTTGCAAACTTTACAGGACGGAGAAAAAAGCGTCACGGAATTGACCGAAGCGGTCGAAACAAGTCAGCCGAATGTTTCTAAACATCTGAAAATTCTCCAAGATGCAGGAATTGTAAAGCGAAATCAACAAGGCAACACTGTCTATTATTCGATTGCCGACGAAAGTATTTTTACGCTTTGTGAAACTGTTTGCAGTTCACTTGAAACACGGCTGAAAAATCAAGCGGAAATTTTTGCATTGAGCTAATTTCATCAAAGTTATAAGTGATGGGTGATAAGTGATAAGGTAAGACCAAAATTTATCGCTCATCACCTATCACTTATCACCTATCACTTCTTTCAACTTTTCACAAAAGATTTTCAAAGTTTTGATCCGCGCAAACTTTTTATCATTAGCTTCGATCAAATGCCACGGGGCGAATTCCGTTCCGGTGCGTTCGATCATTTCATTGGCTGCAACTTCATAATGGCTCCATTTTTCCCGATTGCGAAAATCTTCATCTGTTATTTTGTAGTGCTTGTAAGAAGTTTTTTGTCGGAGTTCAAAACGCCGCATTTGCTCATCTTTATCAATATGAACCCAGAATTTGAGTAGCAAAATGCCGTGTTTGTTGAGTTGTTCTTCAAAATTAACGATTTCGTTAAATGCCCGTTTCCATTCATCTTCTCGCGCAAAATTCTCAACGCGCTCAACTAAAACTCGACCATACCAACTGCGGTCAAAAATCGTGACGCGCCCTGCACGCGGAAGATGCCGCCAAAAACGCCAAAGATAATGTTGTGCCCGTTCATCTTCAGTTGGTGCCGCGATTGGAATGATCTGATAATCGCGTGCATCCATTGCAGAGGTGATGCGCCGGATAACTCCGCCTTTTCCGGCTGCATCCCAGCCTTCAAAAACTAAGATTGCCGAAAGCCCTTTTGCTTTGGCTTTACGGTAAAGCAAATTCAATCTTCCCTGATATTTTTCAAGCTGAGTTCGGTATTTTTCTTCGCTCAGATTTTGCGATAAATCGAGTGTGTCAAGCAGTGTTAGAGCATCTTCTTGCGGTTTTGTTTTCTTAGCTTTTTCGGGGGATTTTGACTTTTTCCATTCGGTCAGATGTTTAGAAATTGATTCGAGAATATGTTTGCCGACGGTGATGCTGCGGTATCTTTCATCTTCGCCCTCGACAATCGTCCAAGGTGCTTCGCCGGTGCTGGTAGTTCTTAACGCCCGCTCAGAAATACTCCGAAAAGTGTCATATATTTTGAAATGCTTCCAATCCAATTTAGTCACCCTCCAAGCTGTTTTGGGATTTTTGCTTAATGAATTGAGCCTTTTTTCCTGCGCTTTTTTACTCAAATGAAACCAGAATTTGATAATCAATGCACCATCATCAACTAATTCTTTTTCAAATTTATTAATGGCAATTAACGATGAATCGAATTCTGTTTCGTTCGTTCGACCAAAAACACAGTCAATGATCGGGTGGGTATACCACGAGCCAAAGAAAATTCCGATGCGACCTTTCGGCGGCAAAACACGCCAAAATCTCCAGGCTTCGGGGCGTTCGCGTTCTTCGTCCGAAGGTGTGCCGAAAGCGTGCGCCTGCAAGTAACGCGGATCCATCCATTCGTGCAAAAGATTAACCGTTTCACCTTTTCCCGCGCCGTCAACGCCTCCAATCAGAATAATTACAGGAAATGGAGCATGTTTTAAATCCTCCTGAATTTCCAAAAGCTGCATCCGCAATTCAGGTTCTTGTGCCTTGTAATCTTCTTTACTAATTTTGCGACCAAGCTCTGCTGTTTCAAACATATAAAACCTCCGGTTTGAATTTTGCTTTATCTCTTATTTTATTGCCGTGAGCCTTGTCACTTTTGATTAAAGATAAATCTATTTATTTTTCTTGTGAGAACTTAGATGAGTTGTTGTAGAATATTCAACTTAGTAAAAACCGTAGGTTTTGTTGCCCCTAAATGATAAATAAACGAATTCTCCAGAAAGTTTTCTTTCTTGTAGGCAGGCTGTTACTGTTATTCGTTTTTGTTTTTTCAATTAACTCTGCGGCACAAAACAACTCTACTAAATCAACGCAGTCTTCCAGTGTTAAGACGACCAGAATTTTATTCAATCAAATTCCTGCCGAACTCGGACTTTCGCAAAATGTAATTACTTGCAGTTTACAGGACAAAGCAGGCTTTTTGTGGTTTGGCACGAAAGACGGTTTGAACCGTTTTGATGGTTATCAATTCAAAGTTTTTCGTCAAAATCCGAGTGATCCGACCTCAATTTCCGACAGCAGTATTACTTTCATTTTTGAAGATACGAAAGGGCGAATGTGGGTTGGGACGGAAAACGGCTTGAATCTTTTCGACCGCACACACGAGATTTTTTACCGTATTTTGCCTGATGCCAATAACTCAAATAGTTTGAATCATCCGCGAATTCGAGAGATTGCCGAAGATAAACAAGGAGCAGTTTTAATCACCACTCCGAATGGAATCAATAAGTTAGAGTTGGGTGATGGCGAAAATCCTTTGGAAGGTGCAAAATTTTCTTATTTAAATCGCGATGAGAACAATCCCGACAGTTTGAAGGAAGTTTATACCGGACAATTTACGCAGGATAAGAACGGAGTGATTTGGATTTTGATGGGCGGAACAACCAACCTTTATTACTTATCACCAAACGAAAATTATGCCATCAAACAGGTTCACGTTGACGGGATTAAAGAGAATCAATACTTTGTGAAAATCTTCCAGGGACGCAATGGTAAAATCTGGTTGAATACCAAAGTTTCGATGTTTGAACTCGACTCAGTCACCCACGAAACTAAAATTTATGAGTATGATCAGCAGTTATTAAAAGCCGGAATGACTATAGTAAATTCGGTGTTGGAAGATAAAAACGAAAACATTTGGTTTGGCGGTTATTGGGGACTTGCCCGCTTTAATCCATCCACG
>DAORIL010000059.1:0-16884 GCA_035438525.1 Pyrinomonadaceae bacterium | reverse complement strand
CCGTTTAAAGATCGAGATGAATGTTGCACCCGAAACCTTGGATGCCAAAGTTCCGAATATGATTCTGCAGCCTTTGGTTGAAAATGCCATCAAACACGGAATTGCGCCGCTTTCACAAGGCGGAACGATAAAAGTCGGTGCAGAACGAATGAACGGAAGTTTGCTTTTGAGCGTTTCGGATAACGGGGTCGGATTGAAAGATCTTGATATTTCTGCAATTCCTGAAGGCGTTGGCTTGCGAAACACGAAAGCCCGTTTGCGTCATCTTTACGGAAACGCACATCAATTTGAATTAACTCCCGAAGAAAAAGGCGGTGTCACACTCAAACTAAAAATTCCTTTTGATAATGGGAAAAATTAAGACATTCCCTCAAAGCCAACGAATTAAACAATGAGCATTAGAACTTTGATTGTTGATGATGAACCGATTGCCCGCGACCGCGTCAGACGAATGCTGCGCGAGGAAAGCGATATTGAGATTGTCGGCGAAAGCGGAAACGGCAAAGAAGCTGTTGCTTTCATCAACGAAAATAAACCCGATCTGGTTTTTTTAGATATTCAGATGCCCGAAATGACAGGGTTTGAAGCATTGCAGGAAATAAATCCGAACAAAACTCCCGCCATAATTTTTGTCACTGCCTACGATCAATATGCGATTCAGGCATTTGATGTTCACGCGATTGATTATTTGCTTAAACCTTTTAACCGGGAGCGATTCAAACGGGCGGTTGAACGTGCTCGCGAACAAGTCGAAAAATCAACTTCGGGCAAAATCGATCAGCGTTTAGCCTCGCTTTTGGCAGATCTAACCAATAGCAAAAAGTATTTGGAAAGATTGGTAGTTAAATCCGTTGGGCGCGTCTTTTTCCTTAGAACGGACGAAGTTGATTGGATCGAAGCCGCCGGAAACTACGCCAAACTTCACGTCGGACGCGAAGGTCATTTGATCCGCGAAACGATGAACGGTTTAGAATCTAAACTCAATCCTGACAAATTTTTACGTATTCATCGCTCAACCCTCGTCAATATTGACCGCATCAAAGAACTCAATCCCTTATTTAGCGGCGATTATACCGTAATGCTCAAAAATGGAACGGAATTAACTTTGAGTAGAAATTATCGTGATAGATTGTTGGAATTATTTGAAAAATCTTCTTAGAAATATTTTTATTGCATTTGAAGACAGCAATTGGTTAAATTCAATCTACAAATCTTGGTGTTTGACGCGAATGGTTTGCGCCAATCAATAATTCGATACTTCATAGTGAAATCCGCGTTTCAATTTTATGGCAGGTTTAGATCATGAATTTCTTCTGGTTTCTTGTAATGAGTATAATTACAGCGATTATCTAAAACTCTTAAACAATCCACAGGCAGTTCTGCTACACGATAATTTACTTTCTTATTTGAGCGATACGTTAAAATGGATTCCTTGTTATATTCCCAGAAGCAAAAACAAATTAGTTGAGTTTGAGGGGCTAGCTTATTATGGAGTGACTATTATCAAAGAAGATGGAGCAACAATAATGCGAAAGATATTTAATCTCTGGGCTGATTTGTTGTCAAACGCTCCAGAAAATTTGAAATTAACTGGAAATTTCGGTTGGATTGAGGGTGAAGATAGTAACTCTGGAAAATACGAAATTATTAAAATTCAAAGGGATGAAATTGTGAAATCTCTAAGGAAGATTGCTGGCTACGCTGAAGAAGTCGAGAATAGCGGCGGGAAATTGTTTATTTTACACTTAGGACTTTGAAAACATATTTAACAAATCAACGGACGCGAGCGGCAACAGCGACGTTCATAAAATTTAGCTTGTATAAGTTGCCACCGCGTCATCTCAACCGTTAATGGTTCTTGGTGAAACCCAAACGGGCGTAAAGGAATCTTGGTCATTATGAAATTCCGAATAATAACGGCATCAATAATGTTTCTGGCTTTTACCTCATTTGCTAATTTTGCAGTGTGTGGTCAAACACTTCCGGCAAATGTCGAAACTCCTAAACAAACACTGAAGAAAAGATTTACTATTTATTATCATTTAGGCTCTGTTGAATTGCCCGAAGGCTACAAAGGTTATTTAACGACAAGTTGGGTTGATGCGTGGCTTGGCTATATCGAATCTCCTGAAGGTAATCTCAAAATTGGTTGGGCTGGCGGCTTAGTCGAATCATTATTTGAAAAATATAAAAAGGATCTTGTGGAAACAGAAACCGAAATAACTTCAAACTATTCCATCAAGTTTGGATTGTTTCGTGATAAAAAAGAAGAAATGCTTATTGCAGTAATCGGAGACTTGCAGTTTTCGGCAATGGTCAAAGACCAAAGAGACAAAGCTATTTTTAAGGAAATCATTCGTTCTTATCAAAAAGAGAAATGCGAAAGCTGTCGCAGTTTCGGATACAAAACGCAAAAGGCGAAGTCTGAAAAATAAGAACACATATAACAAATCAATGGACGTGAGGGCGAAACAGCGATTTTCTTATCAAACTTATGTGATGAATTTGGAAGGGCATATTTCCGGTTTCGCCCACCTCATCTCAATCATTCATTGCTTTTTGGTTTCTTGTTTGAAAAATCTTCTTGAGGTAATTCCAGTCCAAATGATTTAATCCGCAAAATGTTATAAAATCTCAGCTAATAAGTTAAATAGTATTCGCTTTGCGGTTTGTTAAAATAGCATAATATACTCGTAAAACAATAAGAATATATTGACAAACGATAAATAATTCACTAGTGTATGATTTTTAATGACTGAGTGAGGTATTATTTATGAATCGAAGCGCAACCATATTTCTTCAGATAGTTATTGTGCTGATTGGCATCGGTGCTGTTGCTATTCTGGTTTGGGAACCTCAGTTCGAAGGCAGAAACGCACACTCCACGCTTTTCCAAATATACTTCAACGATCCTTTTTTGGCGTATGCATATATTGCATCCATTCCTTTTTTCGTGGCACTTTATCAGGCATTTAAAGTATTGGGATATACCGGACAAAATCAGATCTTCTCCCCAGCCGCCGTCAAAGCACTGAGGGTAATAAAATATTGTGCAATAGCCATTATCGTTTTTGTCGCGGGAGCAGAAATATTCATCCTGCTTAATAGCGAAGAAGATAAACCGGGAGGAATTGTTATAGGTATCATCATCAGCTTCGGTTCGATTGTGATTGCCACCGCAGCGGCGATTTTTGAAAGGATTTTGCAGAATGCCGTGGAGATAAAATCCGAGAATGATCTAACCGTGTAACGAGACCAATATGGCAATTATTATTAACATTGACGTCATGTTAGCAAAGCGAAAAATGAGCGTCACCGAACTCGCGGAGAAGGTCGGCATCACGATGGCTAATCTTTCCATCCTCAAAAACGGAAAAGCAAAAGCCATTCGTCTCTCAACTTTGGAGGCGATTTGCAGTGCTTTAGATTGTCAGCCCGGAGACATTTTGGAATATAAAGAATAATGCCTCCTGAAAAATCTTTTAGGGATAATTCCAGTCCAAATGATTTAATCCGCGAAATGTTATAAAATCTCAGCCAATGCCAAATTACGATGAATTGATTCACATTTCCGCTACTGCTGAAAAAGCGGAACTTGCCAAAGCAGAAGCCGGAGCAAAATCATTAAAAGATTATTTTGCTTTAGCCGTGACCACTTTTGGAGTCGGTTATTTACCTCTTGCACCCGGAACCTGGGGCTCGATGGTCGGAGTCGGGATTTATTTACTTTTTGCCTGGATCGAAGCAAGTTTTAACCCTAAAAACCTATCCGAAACTCAAATAACAGCTTGGATCCACGTTTTTAACGGCGTGATTTTTATTGGATTTTGTTTATTAGGAATTTGGGCTTCGGGACATTCGACCAAACTTTTCAAACATAAAGACCCATCGCAAGCCGTCGTTGATGAAGTCATCGGACAATTGCTGACATTTTTATTTATACCGTTTACATTCTCTTGGAAATTGATTTTGGTCGGGTTTCTTCTGTTCAGATTGTTTGATATTTGGAAGCCGTATCCGATTGATTCATTGCAAAATTTACCTTCAGGGATTGGCGTTTGTGCTGATGACATTCTGGCAGGTGTCTATGCGGGAGCAATTTTGTCAGTAATTTACGCGATTAGTTTAAGTTTATGATTTACCACATTTTAAATGGCGATAGTTTGGCGGAAAACTTCAATTTGTTCGGCAAAAAAATTATTTGCCGTGAATGCTTGATCGAAGGGGATTTGCGGGCAAAAAACTTAAATGAACTGTGGAAAGTTCGGGCAGAATTTGTCAAAAAAACTTACGGCGCAGATGATTATTTTGAAAAAGTAAAGGGGGAGTTTGATAAATTAAATAATCTCAAGCCAAATGATGAAGTCAATCTTTGGTTTGGCAACGAAGCCTTTTGCCAAGTTAATTTGTGGTTTATTTTGTGGTTGTCTGGGAAAACAGATGCTAAATTTTATCGTGTTTTTCCTGATTCAAAAGATTGGGATTGCACGTTTGAAAACCTGGCAAAATGTTATGAAGCACGCCAAAAATTAAGTAAAGAGGATATTCAAAAAGGAAAGCAATTATGGAAAGATTTTGTTTCAGGCTGTCAATTTTCGGATAAATCTACGTCTGAATCTTTTCCAAATTTGTCCGAAATTTGCCAAGCCTTAATTGAAAGAGAAACAAAACCAAAAGAAGTTTTGCAGGAAATTACCAAAAATAGTGAAACGGATTTTAGTAAAATATTTACGCAATTCAAACAATCAGCAGGAATTTACGGTTTTGGAGATTTACAGGTCAAAAACTTACTAAACTCTTAAATTTTTACTTCTTAATTTCTTTCTCCTCTATTTCATCAGTAATTTTCTCTAAATCGCTTTCGCCGATCCAACCTTTGCGCCAGAAATAGATCAATAAACCAATCGCTATTGACAACATAATCCCCATCACTTCCCAAAAATACTGCGGATTTTCAGTATCACCATAGAGCTTCATATTCATCCCGTAAATTCCGGCGATCACCGAAAGCGGAAGCATAATGGCGGAAAAAATTGTTAAAACCTTGGTTATTTCGTTTGTTTTGTTAGCAATCACCGAAAAATGAATGTCCAAAAGACCTGAAATTAAGTCCCGATAATTTTCCGAAAGGTCGGAAATTCTTTGTAAATGATCGTGAACATCTCGATAAAAAGGCTGCATATGCTCATCAATCAGAGGAAAATTACCGTGCGACATTTTGTATAAAACATCGAGTTGTTTGGTCGAGATCCGGCGCAGACGGGCAACCGCACGTTTGACATCAATAATCTCTTCCAAAATTGCGTTATAGGCTTTTTTCATCTTAAAGATCCGATCTTCGAGTTTATTGATAGCCTCATCAAAATCGTCAACTATCGGCATATACAAATCAACTATTTCATCTAAAACCTGATGCAAAAGATAAGCCGAACCGCGCTCGCAAGAAAAAGTCGTTTCGCGGATATTTCGTTTTACTTTTTCAATACTCCGAAATTCTTCGGTGTGGTAAGTGACAAGGAAATTTTTTCCTAAAAAACCGTCAAGCTCTTTAGTGACAAAATTTGCAGCAGTTGTTTCGTTTTTTACACCGTGAACGATGAAAAATAGATATTCGTTAAAAGATTCAACTTTTGGTTGATTCCTGGTCTCACGGGCATCCTCAACCGCTAAGGGATGGAATTTGAAAATATTGAGCAAAATTGCGTCGGCTTCAATTTTGTCTGCTTCGGTAGGCACATTAAAATCTACCCAAACCAAGTTTTTATGATCAGTCAAAAGTTCTGGCAAGTCGCGGGCTTCAAATCCTTCTTCAATTTCCTCAGCACCATTTCGATGAACAAAAATTTCCATAGTTTTTCCTTGCCATCATACAACATTTGAAACAGTTGCCAAAAGTTTGTCGTAATCTGTGTTGTGTTAAAGTGAAAGAGTAAAAGCGAAAGAGTAGAAAGGTTATGGCATTTTTAACTATCGATCCAAATTTCTTTGTGAAACTTAAACCCAAAACATTTTCATTTTTTCACCTTTACACTTTTGCACTTTATTTTTATGAGTGAACAACCAATTACTTTGCGAGTCGAAAACGTGACCAAGCGTTACGGCGAATTTACGGCGGTAGATAATATTTCATTTGAGGTCAAAGCCGGACGGATTTTTGGATTTTTAGGACCTAACGGAGCAGGGAAAACCACGACAATTCGGATGATTGTCGGAATCACCGCGCCGGACGAGGGAACTATCGAACTTTTTGGACAAAAAATGTCATCCGTTTTACAAGACCGCATCGGTTATCTGCCGGAAGAACGCGGGCTTTACAAAAAAATGAAGGTGCAGGAACAACTTCGATATTTTGCCGCGCTCAAAGATGTTCCACAAAAAGAAGCCGATAAACGAATCGATTTTTGGCTGAATCGAATGGGTTTGAGCGAGTGGAAACTCAAAAAAGCCAATGATTTATCCAAAGGAATGTCGCAAAAGATCCAATTTATCGCCGCCGTTCTGCACGAGCCGGAATTGATAATTTTGGACGAGCCTTTTTCGGGGCTTGATCCGGTCAATGTCGAATCACTTTTAGAAGCAATTGCCGAACTCAAAGCCAACGGTAAAACCATTATTTTTTCGACGCATTTGATGGAAACTGCCGAAAGACTCTGCGACGACATTATTTTGATCAATAAATCCCGCAAAATCTTGGGTGGGAAACTGCGCGAAGTCAAAGAAAGTTTTAGTAAAAATCGAATCGCGTTACGTTGCGTTGGCGGCGAACTAGTATTGGCAGACAAGAGTTTAGTGGAAAAAGTGACGGAACATGCCGACGAAAAGGAATTGGTGTTGGCAGAAAATGCCGATACTCAGGTTTTATTGAAAAAACTAGTCGAATCAGGGGCATCAATTTCAAAATTTGAGCAAATCGAGCCGAGTTTGAACGATATTTTTATCGAAGAAGTAAAAGAAAAAAATGCGTAAATTTTTAGCTATCGTAAAACGTGAATATTTCAAAGTAGTGTGGACCAAAGTTTTTATCCTGACCACGTTGCTTGCGCCAATCGGGATGCTGGCAGTTAGTCTGATGCCGATGCTGATGTTTTCAATCAAAGGAAATGCGGTGCGGCTAGTGGTAGTCGAAGAAAACGGCAAAATCTATCAACGTCTGCAAGAAAATCTTTCGGCTGAAAAACAATTGGAAAAATTCAAAAAAGCCAGTGAAGGATCTTTAAAAAATCTCAATCCTTCGCAGGATGAAAAAATGAAGCAGACCGCTGAACAAATGGGCGGAAACTTTGTTTTAGAAGAGTTTAAGCCTAACGGGAAGACTTTGGAACAAATTCAAAATGAACTGATCCAGCGCATTGCCGATCAAAATTTAGACGCATATCTGATCGTTCCCCCTGATTTTGAGGCAAAAGATGCAAAGTTTGAGTTTTATGCCAGAAACGCTTCGGATTTTATTTCAAAAACTGTGCTCGAAGAAGCCTTAAATGATGCCGTTCGGTTAGAGCGTTTGGCAAAAGTTAATATCAGCGAAGCCAAACTGAAAGAAATTAATCAAAAGGTTAATTTCTCAGCTAAAAGTGTTGATAAAACCGGAAGCGTCAAAGAAGGGAATGATTGGGGATTCGGAATTGCATTTGGTTTAGCATTTTTATTGTATATTACGATAACTCTTTACGGTTCAGTAGTAATGGGCGCAATTGTCGAAGAAAAAGAAACTAAAATTGCTGAAATTTTGTTTTCGTCCGCCAAGCCTTTTCAGTTGATGATGGGCAAATTGGTCGGAGTTTGTTTGTCGGGACTAACACAGGTTTCAATTTGGGTGTTCTCGATCTTAGCAATTTTGACATATGCTTTGGTGATGTTAGATTCGCTTGGCGCCCCCAAAGAAATTCCGAATATCACGCCAATCTTCGTTATTTATTTCTTTTTGTTCTTTCTCGCCGGATTCTTTTTGTATTCAACTATTTACGCACTGATTGGCTCAATGGTGACGACAACTCAGGAAGGCGGACAATTTGTTATTTTTACGGTCATTGTTTTGATGGCGGGATTGTATAGTGTATTTCCGATCGTCCGTGACCCGAATTCGACTTTTTCAATTGTTGTCTCGCTGATGCCATTTGTTTCGCCAATTGCTATGCCCGCCCGAATTTTTATCGAATCGCCACCGTTTTGGCAAATTTTGTTGTCGTTATTGCTCAATGTTTTGGCGATTTGCGGATTGGTCTGGGCGGCGGCTCGTGTCTATCGCGTAGGAATGTTAATGTATGGCAAAAAAGCAACAATACCCGAAGTTTGGCGTTGGATTTGGCAAAGTTAAGTAAAAGGTAAAAGGCAAAATTAGATGACTAATGAACCTAAATACCCGCTATGGATAAGAATTGGCAATAAAATTAGCAGTTCTTTTGAAATGTTGAGTTTGATTGAATTTATCATTTTTGCGATTATATTTGCTTTGATTTTTTTACCACTTATTATTTTGTATTATCCGTTTAAGCTAATTTATTACTTGATGATAGTGATTTTTTATGGGAAAAATAATGTCAGTTGAAATAGAAAAAAAATATCGCTTAACCAAAGAGCAATACGATGAAGTTTTTGAGTCTCTCAAGGAATTAGAAGCAAAATTTATCGGCGAAGACTTCGAAGAAAATATTCTTTTTGGGAATGAGTTTTTGAAGGAAAAAAAAGCTCTTTTGCGTTTACGTCGGATTGGCGAAAAAACGATCTTGACTTACAAAGAGGCAGGAGATGAAAATTTGACAGTTAAACGCCGAATCGAACACGAAACCGAAGTGTCGGATTTTTCCGCGATTGAAAAAATCTTTATCGGATTGGGATTTTACGAAGGAATGGTTTACGAAAAACGCCGTAAATCATTTAGCTTCAAACAGGTAGAAGTTGTTTTAGATGAATTGCCGTTTGGACTTTTTATGGAAATCGAAGGCTCAATGACCGGAATTGCCGAAGCGGAAATGTATCTCGGGGCGGATGAATTTGAAGTTGAATATAAAAGTTATCCGTTTTTGACCTATGAACTGGGAGTTAAAAAAGATAATAAAATTGAAGCCAGATTCGATTAAGTAGTCTGTTTTTTTAAGTTTCTTGATACTTAAAAAGTCCGACAAATCTTCAGTTTGTCGCTGTGTTGACCACTCAACAAGCTAAAGCATGTTGGACTTTTTGTTAAAAAATTAATTTACCGACTATTAAGATTTGAGAGTCTTTTTAATTCTTTCTTTGGCTTCGTTGCTGAGTGTGACGTGCAATTTTTCTCTCTCGATCTGTTCTTCCTGAACGTGAAAAACATTGTGCATAAAGTTTAAATTGGTAACATAACTGTTGCAGGCATTACAGGTTAAAAGATGAAATCTGATACGGAATCTTTCCAATAAAGTCAATTTACGGTCGAGTGCGTAGGAATACAAAGGCGCAACATTTTTGCACTGCTCGGCTTTATTAGAAATCCACTTTTTTAGTTTGAACTTAAAATTATTTGCCATTAATGCTGCACCTTCTTAAACCAATTATTATCAATACAACGCCGCAGATGGAGCCTTGCCCGGTGCATCATTACCCAAAAATTATTGGGCGAAATATTCAAAAGACCGCAAATTTCCTGACTATCATAGCCGTCCATCTCTCGTAAAGTAAAGCAATTAGCCACTCTTGCTGGAAGCTCGCTTAAACAATGGGTTAAAATCCCGCGAAATTCGGCGTGTTCCAAAACTTTTTCGGGGTTTTCCTGCCAGACGGTTGGCTTTGATTCTGCTGTCCAATGTCCTTTGCCCAGACCTTCGGAATGAAACATATATTCATAAGAGGACATATCGGCTTCTTCTTCAGTTAGTTCGACTTCGCGGCTGCTTTTGCGAAAATGGTCAATGATTTTATGTTTCAAAATTCCGCAGAGCCAGGTTCTTTCCGCTGATTTTTCTTCAAATGAATTTTTTGCTTGCATTGCGGCGAGGAGGGTATCCTGAACGAGGTCTTCGGCAACCCATTCATCACGGACGCGGGAAAAGGCAAAGGCGTAGAGAAAGTCACCATATTCATCAACCCAAACGGTCGCGTCAAAGGTTGTAGTTGTAGAAGTTTCAGCCAGCATTATAGTGAACAATTTATTATCACGAAAATTAATAAATATTTAGAAGCATTGATTTTGTCCTTCAATCGTTTAATTGCATCTGAACTCAAAACCGGAACAGGTTTTTGTTCAAGGTTATCTTTTTGAACAGCAAAAACTTTTTTCATAAATTTAAGTTGAGAAAGATAACGATTGCAGGCGACACACGACCAAAGATGAAGTTTCATCAACAATTTTTCACGCCAAGCAAGTTCTGTTTCGAGTGAACGGGAAGCTAATTCTGTTACCGCTTTGCAGCTGGGCAAAGCCTTACAAATTATCCAGATCAACCCCTTTTTTATTATTTTAGCCACCTATTGAAATTCTCCTTGCGTTTTTCAAACTCATTTATCCTAATTATTTTTCACGGATCATTTGGCGAATTTTGTCGCGCAAAGAATCAGGGGCTTGCTCTGAATTAACCGCTTTTTGTAAAACCTTACGCAAACGTTTGTTTTCAACTTCTTCGACTTTGTTTTGGTGATTACCGTTGCCGTTACCATTTGTCATTTTTTCTCCACCTTGTTCCGACGAATTTGTCATAATCAATACCTGTATTACAAAACCCTCCAAGTTTATTCCATCTTTCTCTTTAATTTCATTCAGTAAATATGGGCATTTTGGCACAATTTAAATTTTTTTTGAAATTTTTTTGAAAAATTATGTAAGGATTTTCGATTTCACACGACAAATGGTTGTAAGCGATTGAAACCAACGCAATTTTTTAAGGAGTTATAAAAATGAATACGCAGATTACCCCCGAAATTTTTGAAGCCGAAGCCATGAAACATCTTGACGATTTGTTTAGAACCGCTAAACGTTTAACGATGAACCAAGTTGATGCCGAAGATTTGGTGCAGGAAACCTTTATGCAGGCTTGGAAATCATTTGATCATTATGAACTTGGCACCAATTGTCGGGCGTGGCTCTATAAAATTTTGTTTAATAAATATGATCATCAACGCCGCAAAAAATACACTCAATCCAAATATTTTCAGGAAGCCGATGATTTAGTTTTCCTGAGTGCAGCCTATCACGCCCCAATTCCGGAAAAATTGACTGATTCACAGGTCATCGCCGCGCTAGACAAATTGCCCGAACATTATCGCTCGGTAGTTTTATTGGCAGATGTTCACGAATTTGATTACAAAGAAGTGGCAGAAGTTTTAGAAATTCCAATCGGAACTGTGATGTCACGGCTGAGCCGCGCCAGAACTCAGCTCAAGAAAAGTTTGGCAGAAATAGCGGGCGAATACGGAATCAAGGCAGCAAAATTAGCAGCATAATTTTTCATCACACCTCCTGTTGTGCAAACTAGAGCGGTAAGATTTGAGTAAATCTTACCGCTTCTTTTATTTTCTTTGCCAAGCCATTGGAATATCAGATTCAAAACCGCCGCCTACACTTCGGATTCTGTTTGCCATTCTGCCTTCGATCTCAAAGCCGATCTTTTGGTAAAAATTGATAGCTCTTTCGTTACTTTCCCGCGCAATCAGTTCAACCCGCAAAATATCCGGGCGATTTACTTCAACTTGGCGCATCAATTCCAGAAAAATTGCTTTGCCGATTCCGAAACCCTGAAAATCAGGATGAACTGCAATTGTCAGTTCGCCTAAAACATGGGCAAAAACCTTTGGACCGAGTGCATAACTATGAATTTCGCCAATTATTTTTTCATCTTTTCGGGCGACGATGATGATACCTGTTTCAATCGCTTTGGAAACAAAATTTTCGACATAACTTTCGCTGATTTCCTCGGCAGTTCGCGCTAATCCGCCTTCAATTGCGGCAACTTCACGATATAAATTGATAATGTTTTGGCAGTCATCAAAAGTGGCATTAGTAACTATAAAATCCTTCATCCTCAAAATTTACACATTTTTATCATTCATTGCCACCACCCGCTTGGGTAGGAGTTTCGATTTTGGGTTTTGGATTTCTGATTTTGGATTATTTTTGTGAAGCTAAATCTGAAATCGAAAACAATAGAATCCTATTCGTGCAAACATGGAATCCGATATGCCGATTTTATGTCTTCCTCGATTTTTAACCTGGCTTTTTCATCAGCTTCGGCTAAAAGACAGACAACGTTGGCTTTATTTTGTTTGACGCATTTTCCTTTTTTGTGTTTTTTGAGTTCTTTAACGATGGATTCGGTTTGTCCGATGCAAATAAATTTGTGATGTCCTTTGCCAAGCTTATCAATTTTCCGGCGCGAAATGATAAAAACTGCGGCAGTTTCCTGAAATTCAATATCCATCGGAAAAACTTCAAAATTATAGGTGGTTTTGCTTCCACGAAAGATGGCTTCGCTGATCCTGAGTGACTTTTCTTTTTTGCGTTTCATAATGAAATATTGTATCAAATATGAAACGAAAGGCAAATTTGAAACGTAACTTTTTTAACCAAAATTTTTCAAGAAAAACAAAATAGCTTATTCGCTAATACTGTTATCTGCTAGATATTTTAGAATAAATCCGATTTTATCTTTGACACTATTTTCAATTTTAATATCCGGTGCAATTCCCGTTTTGTTATAACCTTCATTTGGAATTTTGTCGTGCAGAGTGTAAGTTGGGTAACCTAACGAAATTCCGTATTTTTCGCAATCCAATTTGATGATATTGATGTTGTTGTAATCGACTACACCACCTGTATTTTCGCCCATTGTGACCACTTTATTACTGACTCCTTTTGAATGGAGTATAAAAGTTTCCGCCGCACTCATATTTCCTTTATCAATCAAAATTACTACCTTTTTTAGTTTATTTTTAAGAGCAAAGGTTGTGTAAGTGCCGAAATTCGGTCCTTTGACAATTTTGTTCGGCTCGGCTTTCATATCCGAAACTACTGAATTATAAGGACTATTAGCATTATTATCGGTGAATTTTGAAAAATAGGCGATGTTATCTTCGGATGAAATCGCTAATCCTTGCGGATTGACCATTGGCTTTTCGTAATAATAATTCAAAAGCCCAAAATAAATTCCGTTACCACCCGTATTTCCGCGAATATCAATGATTAAATATTCAACTAAGTTGAGCAGACCATTTTCTTTAATAACATCATCAAGAATTTTTTTGTCAATCAAAAAAGATGGAATCGTCAATAAAGCTGTATTGTCATTTAGTTTTTTTAAGGTTGGTGTAGTTGGGCGATAAATTGGAGCTTCTTTAGAATCAAGTTTTCCCCATAAAATCCCACCCCAGATGTTTAGTAAAGTATTGTTTTTATATGAGGTTACCTTGGCGTAGCGCGAAGCATAGCCATTTGTGTAATAAATTCCTTCCCATTTTCCATCCGAATTGGTGACAGCAAACTTTATTTCGCCAATTTTTGCGCTGTCTTTGGCTTCCAGAATTACTGCAATGTAATCATAATCTACTGATTTATCAATATTTTTGACAACTGCAAATTTTGATTCGCCGTCAGTCCAATAACCTTCGATGTCGGTTTTGGCAGTTGGCAGAATATTTTTTACGTCTTGGACTTGGGCTCTAACTTTATTTTTGGTGGTTTCTAAATCTTCTTTAGAAAAGTTTGGATATTCGGCAACAAATAAATGCCCATCTTTGAAGAAAGTTAAGAATTGCTGTAAAACCTTAGTGCAATTGGAAATATCGGTTTTATCAACTATTTTCCGATAGTCATTTTTACGTTTTTGATAATCTGCGCTGATCTCATTTCTAGTCAAATTGTAGCCGATATAATTTGCGTCAACTTTTTCAATCAACTTGTCAAAGTTTTTGCGACAATCACAATTTGTTAAATCTTGTGCAAATGTAAAAGCTGTAAAAATAAAAATTAATATAACAACTAAAAGTTTGAAGACAGGGGGAATTGAACGCATAAATTTAGGTTAAGCCAATTTTCTGAATAATAGATGGGATTTGGTGATGATTTGTTACATTGTGCAGAAAAAAGACTTTATTTTTTTGAGATAAACAAAAATCTTTGCTCCGACAACGGCATCAGTTTTTCACTAAATTTAATATCATTTTTGACAAGTTCGTCACGCAAAGCATAACCTGCAAAAAAAAGTAAACGGACATTGTTTGACCATTTGAGAATTTTTGGAAGTTTAACCGTAAATTTATCAAGTGCGCGGCAGGTTATGTGCGAAACTTCGGGACGTTCAACTTCTTCAAATTGTTTGTTGATGATTCGGACTTGTTTTGAGAGATGACATTTTTTCACAACTTCTTCTAAAAACTTTGTTTTTTTAGGTTTTGACTCAATTAAATAGGCTTTTAAATCGGCACGCACAATTAAACAGGGAATCGAAGGCAATCCGGCACCGGTTCCAATATCGGCAAACTTCGCATTTTTCGGCAAATATTCGAGCATAGTTAAACTTTCCAAAATATGTCGAGTTGCAAATTCTTCGGCTGAACACGGCGCGACAAGGTGTAAAATTTCGTTTTGTTGCTGCACAAATTCATAATATTCGGACAATGCAGAGATTTTTTCTTCGGATAAATTTAACCCAAAAGTTTTTTGATGATGTTTGATAGCTTCGATAAATTCTTTTGACATTGAGGAAATTATAGCTTTTGCTTATGAAATATGCGAAAGAAGATTAAAAACACCTTTATATCTATTAGGTTTTTGATTGATAAGTCTTTTTGAATTAATAAGAAAGGCAAAGGAGAGCTTTTTAGATTTTTGGGATTTTTCTACAAATAAAGCGTTAGATAATAAAGTTAAATCATTATTATTCAACGCTTTTTAGTTTTATGAATTTTTTTATTGATTAAGTGATCTTTTTGAAAAGCTTTCCGATCTTTGCAAAAAAGTTGCCAGTTTTCTTGGCACCTTTAGCTGCTGCATCTCCGGTTTTATCTACTACATCTTCAGCGATATCCGCAGTTTTCTTGGACCCTTTGACAGTTGTTTTGCCAACATCAGAGGTAACTTCCTTACCTTTATCGACAACATCTTCTCCAACTTCAACTGTTTTAACCGTCGCATCTTTAGTTACTTCACCTGCTTTTTTAGCTCCGTCAACAGTTTTGTCTTTGGCCTGGTCAGCAACCTCAGTTGTCTTTTTGGCTGTATCTTTTGTCACCTCGCCGGTTTTTTTAGCCGTCTCGGTAGTTACTTCCTTAGCTTTTTCCACAGTCTTCTCCTGAGCCTTGACATTTCCTGAGAAGCCGCCAATTAGAAAACTTGTAAGTAAAACTGTAATGATATAGAACAATCGTGTATTGATTTTCATCATTCCACCTCCATTTTAATAACTAATAACAACCAAGGCAATAATTATGCCGTTTTAAACTAAATGCTCAAAATGAGTTTGGTTTTTGTTATAGATGAAAGGTTTAGGGTTTTAGCTATAAGTGAATTTTTGACCAGAAATTTAGAGATTACTCAATTTATTAACTTATTTACAAATTAATCCCAAAAGATTTGGGATTTTAAGATTAAGTTTGAGTTTTTTCGTTTCTTTTCTACAATTTTCAATCTCAACTATTACGTTAGAATCTTTGTTTCCATTAGCTTCTACTGTCAGATTCTTTTTATCAAACGTCATTTTATCCGCATAGATAGTTATATTTTTGTAAGTAAGAAGCGCAAACTTAAGAGTAGAAACTCCTTTATTAATTTCTTTGTGACAGTATTTTACGACTACTTGATAGGGATAATTGATTAAAGTTTTATAATAATTTTGTAGTTTAAATTCTTTCAGATTTAGGTTGTGAGATTCAACTACATTAACAAATCCAAATTTATCATCACAGGCTCCAATTCCACCTTCTCCAATATCTATTTTCATTTTGATTGTTTTATTCGGAGCAACATAAAAATTTGCTCTTTGATAAGGTAAAGGTTCTTCAAAATTTCTTTTAAGCACAATGTTATATATTCCTTTGGAAACTTCTAACTCAAATTCACTATTATGGTGATAAACCATTTCCTTAAAAAACTTTCTGCCTTGTAAATAAACTCGAAATGGCTGAATATCCAAACTCTCATCAAGTTCTTTGTCTGATTCATCACCCCAATTAGTTCCTAAAACAATAATTTTTACTTTTCCCAAACTATTAGTTGAATTTTGTTTTTTTAATGTATTTATGGTTTGAGCCGAACAAGTAATCAGAAGGAAAGCAATAAGGATTGATAAAAGTAAGATCTGTTTCATATCCAAGTGGATTATTAATTCAATTTCATTTCTAACAAATTTATAATGATTTTTTTTACTATTCTTAGCAGCCCAATAAAAATCAAACTAATGATGCTAAATATCGGGGTAAAATATGAAAACGCCGTTTCTAAATACTTAATATTTCTCTCATAAAAAGTCTCTGGTCTAATATCACTTAAATAAAGCCAATCAAAGTAAGTTATATAAGCCGAATGACATAAAGCCCACACGGCTGAAGCAAAAATGACTAAATGAACAATGATTAAAAACTCTATTGGTTTAGATTTTATTTTGAATATGAGGAAGACCAACCCAAAAAACGTCCAAAATGAAACTATACCTGTGATGGAATCAAAAATAACCATTTCCCAATTAACTCCACCACTTACCTTGCCAAAAACATAAAGAAATTCAAAGAACAAAACCGACAAACCAGTAGCGGCTAAATCCCATATTAAATTTCCTCTAAAAAAGTTTTTAATTCTTTTCATCCTTACTTCTTGGTGGTTTGCCATTTGGTCTATCTTCAACAAATTTTTAATAAAAACAGGTTACAAAGATACGTTTGACGTGGTTCAATAAAAGTGGAGAGAAAACTGTCTTTGGTAGAATATCAAAG